>NZ_JBHTTQ010000121.1:0-20428 GCF_042794475.1 Streptomyces sp. NPDC056527 | reverse complement strand
CACGGCGACTGCCGTGCGGGGCCCACTCGTTCACTCCGTGACCGCTACGCGGCCTTCGCCTTGGTGGCGTACATGTCCACGTACTCCTGGCCGGACAGCCGCATCACCTCGGCCATCACCGAGTCCGTCACCGCCCGCAGCACATAGCGGTCGCGGTCCATGCCCTCGTACCGCGAGAACTCCATCGGCTCGCCGAAGCGCACGGTCACCCGGCCCGGCCGGGGCAGGCCCGCCCCGCCCGGCTGGATCTTGTCGGTGCCGATCATCGCGAACGGCACGACCGGGGCTCCGGTCATCAGGGTGAGGCGCGCGATGCCGGTACGGCCCCGGTAGAGCCGGCCGTCGGGGGAGCGGGTGCCCTCGGGGTAGATGGAGAAGATTTTGCCTTCCTCCAGCACCCGGCGGCCCGTCATCAGCGCCGCGACACCGCCGCGGCCGCCGTCGCGGTCCACCGGGATCATGCCGACGCTGGTGAAGAACCAGGCCATCAGCCGGCCCTTGAACCCCTTGCCCGTCACGTACTCGTCCTTGCCGATGAAGAAGACCGGGCGGTCCGTGCAGATCGGCATGATCATCGAATCGATGAAGGTCAGGTGGTTGCCCGCCAGGATCACCGGACCCGTTCCCGGGATGTTCTCGGCCCCCTCCACACGTGGGCGGAACATCAGGCGCAGGATCGGTCCGAGCACTGCCTTGATGAGTGCGAGACGGGACAACGGTTCCTCCGGTATCGGGACGGTCGGCGTCGATGTGTGTGGGGGACTGTGCAGGTGAGGACGATACTCGCGGGTCACCCCCCTGCGCACATCGGGTTCACCGAGTCGATACGCAGTGTTGACGTGTGTTTCCGCCATGTTCGGCCAGGGTCTGCCGCAGGTAAGGGGTGACTGCCTACGGTCGGAGCAGCCGTTGACAGGTGCGGGACATCACAATTCGAAGGAGCATTCATGACACAGGGTGAGCACCGGAGCCCGGGCCGGCGGACGGTCCTCGGGGTGGCGGGCGCGGCCGTACTGGGTGCGTCGACGGTCCTTCCCGCCGGCACCGCGCAGGCGGCCGAGAGCCGGGGCCGTGGACACGGTCACGGCTTCCGCTCCCTCCCCGTCCCCACCGTCATCGCCCACCGCGGCGCCAGCGGCTACCGCCCCGAGCACACTCTCGGCTCCTACCGGCTCGCCCTCGACCTCGGCGCCCATGTGATCGAGCAGGACCTCGTCCCCACCAAGGACGGCCATCTGGTCTGCCGCCACGAGAACGACATCACCGGCACCACCGATGTCGCCGACCACCCCGAGTTCGCCTCCCGCCGCACCACCAAGTCCGTCGACGGTGTCTCGCTGACGGGATGGTTCACCGAGGACTTCACCCTCGCCGAGCTGAAGACGCTGCGCGCCAAGGAGCGCATTCCGGGCACCCGCCAGGAGAACACCCTCTACGACGGCCGCTGGCAGATCCCCACCTTCGAGGAGGTGTTGCGCTGGGCCGAGCAGGAGGGCCGACGCCGGGGCCGCGAGGTCTGGCTGCACGTCGAGACCAAGCACCCCACCTACTTCCGCGCCCTCGGCCTCGGGCTGGAGGAGCGCCTCGCCAAGCTGCTGCGCCGGTACGGTCGTCACCGCTCCGACTCCGCGGTCTTCCTGCAGTCCTTCGAGCCGAGCAGCATCCAGCGCCTCGCCGAGCTGGTGAACTCCCCGCGCGTGGTCCTGCTGTCGGCCGCGAACAGCCGCCCCTGGGACTTCGTCCAGGCAGGTGACCCGCGCACCGTCGCCGACCTCGTGACCCCCGCGGGGCTGCGCTGGATCGCCTCGTACGCCCAGGGGATAGGCCCCACCCTGGACCTGGTCATCCCGCGCGACGCGAGCGGCCGGCTCGGCACCCCGACGACGCTGGTGCGCGACGCGCACGCGGCGGACCTGATCCTCCACCCGTACACCCAGCGCAACGAGAACAGCTTCCTGCCCGCCGACTTCCGCCGAGGCACGGACCCGAACGCCTACGGAGACGTCTTCGGCGCGCTGAAGACCTACCTGGCGACGGGCATCGACGGCATCTTCTCCGACAACCCGGACACGGCCCTCCTGGCAGCGGCGGACTTCACGAGGAGCTGAGCACCGCGCCACCCGGTCGGAACGCCCGACCGGGTGGTTTACGCCCCGTCCCGCAACCGCCCCGCCCCGGACCCGCATCGTGCCGGTCATGACCTCCACCGACGCGCAGCTCCTCGACACCCTCGCCCCCCTCCTCGCCGCCGAGTCGAACGCCGAGGCCCCCGCCGCCGGCGTCGAGGCGGGCGACCTCGAGCAGGCCGTCTGGCTCAGGCTCCTGGAGCGTCTCCAGGACGACGAGGCACCGACCCACCCCGCCGACTGGCTCCGCCGAGCCGTCCGAGCCGAGGCGCGCCGCGCCCGCCGCGCCGCCCTGCGGGAGCGTCCCTACCTGGGAGAGGAGGCCGCCGAGCCGGACGACTCCCCCGAGAGCTCCGCCCTCGTGGCCGAACGCCGCCGTGTCGTGCGCGCCGCCGTCCGCCGTACCCCAGGCCACTGCCCGCGCCTGCTCACCGCGATGCTCGACCCGGCCGACCCCACCTACCGGGAAATCGCAGGGGAGTTGGGTATCTCACAGGGCAGTCTGGGACCGATGCGTTCCCGTTGCCTGGGATGCCTGCGCAGAATGCTGGCTGCAGAGGTTCCCGCATCGACCTTGAGGGGAAGGGTGCGGTAGACCGACCGGTGGACCAGGTGAGCGGGAGGCATGCGCACATGGGCATGAGCGTGACCATCTCAGCGGCAGCCGCGCAGGACGCGGAGCACATACTCAAGTTGCAGTACCTCTGTTACCAGAGCGAGGCGGAGCTCTACGGCGACTACTCCATCGAGCCGCTCACCCAGACCCTGGACGCCCTGCGGGCCGAACTGGCCCAGGGGTACGGCCTCGTGGCACGCCTCGGGGACGAGGTCGTCGCCTCCGTACGCGGACGGGTGGACGAGACCGGCACCGTACGGATCGCCAAGCTCATCGTCCACCCGCGAATGCAGCGCCACGGCCTCGGCGGCCGGCTGCTCGACGCCATAGAGAGCCACTTCGCCGGCGACCCGGTCCCCGTCGCCAAGCGGTTCCAGCTCTTCACCGGCCACCGCAGCGAGGGCAACCTCCGGCTGTACCGCAGCAAGGGCTACGAGCAGGTCGCCACCCGCGAGATCGGGCCGCGACTCACCCTCGTGACCCTGGAGAAAGCGGCCTAGGGGCTCGCCCGAGGAGACCGCGGACGTCTACGCGGTCGCCCTGGAGCGGCGGAGCCACCAGATTCCGGTCACCGGCAGCAGCACCGGGATGAAGATGTAGCCGTAGCCGTAGTCCGACCAGACCGTGGCGTCGGGGAACGCGGACGGGTCCGCGAGCGTCCAGGTCCCCACGGTCAGTACGCCCACCAGCTCGGCGGCGCAGCACACCAGCGCCGCCCTGCGGGCCGTTTCTCCACCCCTGACCAGCGTGTACGTGATGAAGGCGTACACCACGGCCGCCACCGCCGACAGCGCGTACGCCAGCGGCGCCCGGTCGAACTCGGTCGCGATCTGGTAGATCGAGCGCGAGACCGCGCCGACCGACATCACTCCGTACAGCCAGACCAGCAGCATGCCCGGGCCCTTGACCAGGCGGGCGGCTCCGTCGGTCGCGCTCATCTCAGCCCACCGTCCAGATGTCGAAGAGACGCACCTCGAGCACCGCGAGCACGACCGCGCCGGCCGCCACCGTGGCCGAGCCCCAGCGGCTCCGCTCCGCGAGCGACATGAACCCGGCCGCCGGGACGGCGCAGAGCGAGCCCAGCAGATACGCGACGAAGATCGTCGTGCCCTCCTCGGCCTTCTCGCCGCGCGAGAGCTGCACGATGCCGAAGATCAGCTGCACCAGTGCGAGGAAGGTCACCACGGCCATGCCGATGAAGTGCCAGTCCTTGGTGGGCTGATCACGGGTGAAGGCGAAGCCGCACCAGGCGGCGAGGGCGAGCGCGGCCACCGAGACCGCGACCGTCAGGGCGTCAAGCATGGGCCTGAGGGTATTACGGGCCAAAAGGCCCGATGCGCTCGCCCCCCACCCGCCCCGTAGGGTCGAGGCCCGTGCGGCCGTCCGATGGGGCACGGTCGCGGGGCGGGCCCTCGGACCGTGGCCTTGGCCACAGCTCACGATCGTCCCGGCCCCGGCGCCGATGTCGCCGTGACCGACCTGCCGGAGGTATCCGCGCAGGCCACGGACGGGAGAGCGGAAGCCGCCGCCGGAGTGCGACGGCCGGGCGAAGTGTCCGCATGACATCTCGCCGATGTCCGCTATTCGGACACCCTCGATTCGGCCTGACAGGTGCGTGCTTTACTTGCAGACATGACCACGACGAGCAGCCGCACCCTTGCGACCGAGGCGATCAGCACGCCCGGTGCTCGTTGTATGTGTCGAATGTGCGCCTTCTGAGGGCCCCAGCCTGTGGGGGCACCCCCGGCCGAAGGCTGGGGGTGCTCGCGCCCCGAAGCGAGACCCCGACGGCCGAGCCGATCCGCCCGCCCTTGCGGCGCCGGACCGTGCCTGCCCCGCGCACGCGCTGCCTTCCGGCCACCCGCTGGACCAGCCCACTTCGCGCCTGACTGTCCGAACGACGAATGCCCCGTGCCCGGCGGACCCCGCGCCGCGCACTCGACAGTGACGGAAACCCCTGTGATCACCACTTCGGGCCTGACCAAGGTCTACGAGTCGCGAGGCCGCCAGGTCACCGCTCTGGACGGCGTCGACCTCCACGTCCGCGAGGGCGAGGTCTTCGGCGTGATCGGCCAGAGCGGCGCCGGCAAGTCCTCGCTCATCCGCTGCGTCAACCTCCTGGAGCGCCCCACCTCCGGCACCGTGACCGTCGACGGAGTCGACCTCACCGCGCTGGCGGCGAACGGCCGCCGGGCCGGCAGGGACCTGCGCCGCGCCCGCAGCAGCATCGGCATGGTCTTCCAGCACTTCAACCTGCTGTCCTCGCGCACCGTGAAGGACAACATCGAGCTGCCGCTGGAGATCCTCGGCGTCTCCGGTGCCGAGCGCACCAGCCGCGCCCTGGAACTCCTCGACCTCGTGGGCCTCGCCGACAAGGCGAAGTCCTACCCCGGCCAGCTCTCCGGCGGTCAGAAGCAGCGCGTCGGCATCGCCCGCGCCCTGGCCGGCAACCCGAAGGTGCTCCTCTCCGACGAGGCCACCAGCGCCCTCGACCCGGAGACCACCCGCTCCATCCTCCAGCTGCTGCGCGACCTCAACCGGCAGCTCGGCCTCACCGTCCTGCTCATCACGCACGAGATGGACGTCGTCAAGACGATCTGCGACTCGGCCGCGTTGATGCAGAAGGGCCGGATCGTCGAGTCCGGCACCGTGAGCGAACTGCTCGCCACTCCCGGCTCCGAGCTGGCGGCCGAGCTCTTCCCCGTCAGCGGCGCCGCCACCGGCCCCGACCGCACGGTCGTCGACGTCACCTTCCACGGCGAGGCCGCCACCCAGCCGGTGATCTCCCAGCTCTCCCGTACGTACAACATCGACATCTCGATCCTCGGCGCCGCGATGGACACCGTCGGCGGCAAGCAGATCGGCCGGATGCGGATCGAACTGCCCGGACGCTACGAGGAGAACGTCGTGCCCGTCGGCTTCCTCCGTGAGCAGGGCCTCCAGGTCGACGTCGTCGACGAGGACACCGCGCCCACCGCGGAACTGGTCAAGGAAGGTGCCAAGTGACCTGGTCGGAGATGCAGCCCCTGCTGGAGCAGGGCACGGTCGACACCCTTTACATGGTCCTGTGGGCCACGGCCGTCACCATCCTCGGCGGACTGCCGCTCGGCATCCTCCTCGTCCTCACGGACAAGGGCGGCCTGCTCCAGAACACCGTGGTCAACAAGGTCGTCGGCGTGATCGTGAACATCGGCCGCTCGCTGCCGTTCATCATCCTGCTGATCGCCCTGATCCCCTTCACCACCTTCGTCGTGGGCACCTTCATCGGCCCCACCGCGATGATCGTGCCGCTCGCCATCGGCGCCATCCCGTTCTTCGCGCGCCTCGTCGAGACGTCCGTCCGCGAGGTCGACCACGGACTCGTCGAAGCCGTCCAGTCCATGGGCGGCTCCGTGCCCACGATCATCCGCAAGGTGCTGCTGCCGCAGGCACTGCCCTCGCTGGTCTCCGGTGTCACCACCACCGTCATCGTGCTCGTCGGCTACTCCGCCATGGCCGGCGCGGTCGGCGGCGAGGGCCTCGGCTCCAAGGCGATCACCTACGGATACCAGCGCTTCGACACCCAGTTCATGCTGGTCACCGTCGTCGTCCTGATCGCGATCGTCACCGTCGTCCAGCTCATCGGCGACCTCGCCGTCCGCCTCCTCGCCCGCCGAGGACGCACCGCCTGACCCAAGGCGCCACCCCCACAGACTTCGTCCTTCGAAGAAGAGCCCGGACTTGTTGTCCAGGCGTCCACCGCACCACCAGAAAGAGGCACTTTTCGTGCGTAAGAACATCAAGCTCACCGCCGGTATCGCCGCCACCGCCGCACTCGCCCTGGGCCTCACCGCCTGCGGCACGTCGTCGGACCCGTCCTCCGCGAAGGACTCGGCCGGCTCCGCCGACAAGCCGCTCGTCGTCGCCGCGTCCCCCACGCCGCACGCCGACATCCTGAACTACGTCAAGGACAACCTCGCCGCGAAGGAGGGCCTGAAGCTGGAGGTGAAGGAGTTCACGGACTACGTCCTGCCGAACACCGCCACCGAGTCCGGCCAGGTCGACGCCAACTTCTTCCAGCACAAGCCGTACCTCGACGACTTCAACCTGAAGAACAAGACCCACATCGTCCCGGTGGTCAACGTCCACCTGGAGCCCCTCGGCCTCTACTCCAAGAAGGTCAAGGACCTCAAGGACCTCAAGGCCGGCCAGACCATCGCCGTCCCCAACGACACCACCAACGGCGGCCGCGCGCTCAAGCTGCTCGCCGACAACGGGCTCATCACCCTCAAGGACGGCGTCGGCTCCAACGGCAAGCTCTCCGACATCACGGACAAGAAGGGCCTGGAGTTCAAGGAGCTGGAGGCCGCCACCGTGCCCCGCGCCCTGAACGACGTGGACGCCGCGGTCATCAACGGCAACTACGCCATCGAGGCCAAGCTCTCGCCCGCCGACGACGCCATCGCGCTGGAGAAGACGGACGGCAACCCGTACGCCAACTTCCTCGCCGTCAAGGAGGGCAACGAGAAGGACGCGCGCGTGCAGAAGCTCGTCAAGCTCCTCAACTCGCCCGAGGTGA
Organism: Streptomyces sp. NPDC056527; assembly: GCF_042794475.1. Taxonomy (NCBI): domain Bacteria; kingdom Bacillati; phylum Actinomycetota; class Actinomycetes; order Kitasatosporales; family Streptomycetaceae; genus Streptomyces; species Streptomyces sp. NPDC056527. The sequence continues at coordinate 13,128 of NZ_JBHTTQ010000121.1, read as the reverse complement.
AGAAGTACATCGAGGACACCTACAAGAACGGTGCGGTCGTCCCGGCCTTCGGCGCCGTCGCCAAGTAAGGCTCGCAGTACAGTTCTTGTGACGAAGGCCCCCGCATCCCGTCCGGTGCGCGGGGCCTTTGTCGCGCCCGGCGTCATCTGACGCCACATCGGACCCGGCCATGCACACCTGCGGCTTCATACTGCATGCTGTGCGTTCACGGTCGATTCGGACGGTCCTCGGCATGGAGCTGCGCATGACTACCACCTTTCCGGACATCTCCATCAACACGGACCGGTTGGTGCTGCGCGCGCTCGAAGAGGCCGACGCCCCGGCCCTCGCCGAGATGATGAACGACGAGATGGTCGCCGCCTGGACGGCCGTCCCCCAGCCGTTCACCGAAGAGGCCGCGCACCGGTGGATCACCGAGTACGCGCCCACCGAGCGCACCGAGGGCCGCGGGCTCGACCTCGCCGTGACCGAGTTCCTCACCCAGCGCCTCGTGGGCATCATCCAGCTGGGCAAGACCAGTTGGCGGGTGCGGTCCACCGAGATGTCGTACATCGTCGCTCCCTGGGCCCGCGGCGAGGGTTACGCCTCCGAAGCCGCCCTCGCCACCGCCCAGTGGCTCTTCGGCGACCAGGGCTTCGAGCGGATCGAGCTGCGCACCGCCGCCGACAACACCGCCTCGCAGCAGGTCGCCCAGAAGATCGGGTGCATCAGCGAAGGCATTCTGCGCGGCGCCTGCATAGCCCGCACCCGCACCGAGGACGGCGACTGGGCCGACCTTCGCACCGACTTCATCCTGTGGGGCCTGCTCCCCGAGGACCTGGAAGGCGTCGCCGACCAGATGGCCGAGGCCGGATACTCGTCGTTCACCGACTGGAGCTGAGCGGGTCACCTGCTCCGGGGTACCCTCGACACCCCCCGACCTGCGACAAAGACCTCAGGAGACAGACGACGATGGCCGACCGGGTCACGGTGATCGGCTGGGACGGCTCGCCCCTCACCGCAGCGGCCCGGTCCGCGCTCTCCGCCGCCACCCTCGTGGCCGGCGCCGCGCACCACCTCGCCCTGCCCGAGGTGCCGCCGGGAGCCGAGCGCATCCGCCTCGGCAGCGTCGACCTCGCCGCCCGTCGCATCGCCGGCCACCGTGGCACCGCCGTGGTCCTCGCCGACGGCGACCCCGGCTTCTTCGGCGTCGTCCGCACCTTGCGCGCCCCCGAGCACGGCCTCGAGGTCGAGGTCGTCCCCGCGGTCTCCTCCGTCGCCGCCGCCTTCGCCCGCGCCGGAATGCCCTGGGACGACGCCCGGATCGTCGTGGCGCACCAGCGCACCCTGCGCCGTGCCGTGAACGTCTGCCGCGCCCACCCCAAGGTCGCCGTCCTCACCTCGCCCGGCGCCGGCCCCGCCGAGCTCGCCCTCCTCCTCGACGGTGTGCACCGGACCTTCGTGATCTGCGAGGAGCTCGGCACCGACCGGGAGCAGGTCACCGTCCTCACCTCCGACAAGGCCGCCGACCACGCCTGGCGCGACCCGAACGTCGTGATCGTCATCGGCGGGTCCGCCGGTGCTCAGGGCGGGGGCTGGCTGATGGGGCACGAGACGCCGAAGGTACGGGGCTGGGCCCTGGGGCCCGCGGAGACGGGCGGCGGCTCCGCCACCGGCTCGCGCAACGAGGTCGGCACCGGAACCGGCGTCGGGGAGACACCCGTACTGCGCGCCGCCCAACTGGCCCGCCTCGGCCCGCGCGTCGGCGACCTCGTCTGGGACATCGGCTGCGGCAGCGGCGCCCTCTCCGTGGAGGCCGCCCGCTTCGGCGCGGCCGTCATCGCCGTGGACGCCGACCCCGACGCCTGCGCCCGCACCGAGGCCGCCGCCCGCCGGGACGGCGTCCAGCTGCAGGCCGTGCGCGGCCGTGCCCCGCACGTCCTGGAGCGGCTCCCCGAACCCGATGTCGTACGGATCGGCGGCGGCGGCGTCCCCGTCGTCACCGCCTGCACCGACCGCAGGCCCGAACGGATCGTCACCCACGCCTCCACCCGCGACGAGGCGGAGGCCATCGGCGCGGCGCTCGCCGACGGCGGCTACGCCGTCGAATGCGCCCTGCTGCAGAGCGTCGGTCTCGACCCGGCCGACTGGTCGGAACGCGACCGCACCGTGGTCTTCCTGATCTCCGGGCGCCGGTCGACCTCCCCGTAGCCTTTCCCGAGGAACCCCACCCGTGACCTGGCCGCCCCACAGGGGCAGGTAGGCTGGCGGATTGTTGTACCGCAGCCGGACCTTCAATACTTTGTTCGTCAATGTCCGGAAGTGGTGGCCTCATTGGGCCGCTGATGTGGTACGGAGCAACCGGGGGACGCGCGACGTGGCGCAGTCCACAGCAAACCGTGGCGGATCCGCCTGTCATGACGGCCGATGGCCGCGACAATGCTGGGGTGTCCGCGCGTCATTCGTGCCGCACGGCGCGCACGCTCGTTCTTGTTGACGGGTGAAGGTCTGAAGGAGCACAACCGATGGGCGAGGGGTACGCATGACGGACACCGGCCAGGTCCCGGGCGAGGGGCTGCCGGAGAACGCAGGCATGGTCGAGCAGCCGGGCATCCCCGCTCCGGGCGCGTACACCTTCCTGGACCCCTCCGAGAACGCAGCCGAGGACGACGACCTGCTCCTGATGCCGGGCGCCCAGGGCGCCTGGAGCGAGCACCAGCCGGGCGCCATGCCCGCGTCGCCCGTCGCCGTACCCGCGCCCGGGATGATGCCGGGGCAGCCGCAGCACATGGGTGACCCGCTCACCGACCCGCTGGCGGGCCCGATCGCCGACGCCCTCGCCGCGCAGGCTCCGGTGGCGACGGCTCCGCAGGTGGTCCACGAGACCTTCTCCACGCCCGCGCACGGAGTGCCGACGGCGCAGGAGCCCGTCCTCACCGACCACGGTTACGAGCCCGGGATCCTGGACACCGGCGCCCACGAGGCGGCCGGCCGCGACTCCGGCTCGGTGGACCTCAGCGCGGTACGCGTACCGCCGCCCGCCACCGCCGCTCCGACGCCGCCGCCCGCCCGCCGTCCGCTGCACATGGGCCCGCCCATGCCCGAGGCCAGCGGGGGAGTCGTGCGCTCGCTCGCCGACCGCGGCCCCGCCGGCGTACCGGCCGCCGCGCCCGCTCCCGTGACCGTCCCGGCGTCCGTACCGGTCGCCGCCTCCGTCGCCACTCCGACGCCCATGCCCATGCCGGCACCGATGCCCGCCCCCATGCAGGGCCCGCCGACGACCGGCCCCGAGTACCTCGACATCCCGCAGGAGCAGCCGGTCGCGCCGGTCGCCCCCCAGCTCGGCGACATCCCGCCGCAGGGCGCCGTCCCGTGGGACCCGCAGCCCCAGGGGCCCGTCGCGGCACCCGAGTCGGCGCCGCAGGCGGCACCCGCAGAAACGGTCGGCCAGTTCGTCCAGGTCGAGGGCACGGTCCCGACCACCCCCCACCTGGCGCCGACGCCGGTGGTCGAGGTCGTCGAGGCCGCCGCGGAGCCGGTTCCCGCACCGGAGCCCATGCCCGAGCCGGTACAGACGCAGGCCGTCGAGCCCGTCGAGGAGCCCGCGGTCGAGGTCGTGGCCGAGGCGCCGATCGAGGCTCTCGTGGTGACGGAGCTTCCCGCGGAGGAGGTCCCCGCGGCCGTCCCCGCCCCGCGCGACGGCGGTCCGTCCGCCGCCGTTCCCGTGCCGCCGGTCGAGGCCGAGGCCGAGGTCGCGGCTGAGCCCGTGGTCGAGGCCGAGATTCAGCCGGAGCCGGTCCCGGAGGCTGCCGCCGAGCCCGTGGTCGAGCCCGTCGCCGAGGTGGCGCCGGAGCCCGAGTCGGAGCCGGTCGCCGAGGCCCCCGCCGCCGAACAGCCCGCCGCGGACGAGCCCGTGGTGGACGAGGCGGCCGCGGACGAGCCCGTGGTGGACGAGCCCGCCGTCGTGGAGGCCGTCGCCGAGGCCGGCGAGCAGGAGGAGCAGCCCGCGCCCCAGGCCGAGGTCACGGTCGAGGCCGAGGTCGCGGAGCCCGTCGAGGCCCCGGAGCCCCTTGCGGCCGAGGAGGCCGCCGAGCCCGCCGCGGAGGCTGCCGAGCCCGCCGCCGAAGAGTCTTCGGCGGAGGAGCCGGTGGCCGAGGACCCCGAGGAGACTCAGGAGCCGGAGGCGCTCGGCGCACCCGCACCCGGGTACGCCGAGGCCGAGCGCGAGGCCGTTCTGCGCGTGATGCGCGAGCGCCGCGACATCCGCAACGGCTTCCGGTCCGACCCGATCCCGCACGAGGTGCTGCTCCGCGTCCTGGAGGCCGCCCACACGGCGCCCAGCGTCGGCCACTCGCAGCCCTGGGACTTCGTCGTCATCCGCTCCGCCGAGACCCGTCGGAGCATGCACGAACTCGCCCAGCGCCAGCGCGAGGCGTACGCGCAGTCGCTGCCGAAGGCCCGGGCGAAGCAGTTCAAGGAACTGAAGATCGAGGCCATCCTCGACACCCCGGTCAACATCGTCGTCACCGCCGACCCCACGCGGGGCGGCCGGCACACCCTGGGCCGCTACACGCAGCCGCAGATGGCCCCGTACTCCTCCGCGCTCGCCGTCGAGAACCTGTGGCTCGCCGCCCGTGCCGAAGGGCTCGGCGTCGGCTGGGTCAGCTTCTTCGACGAGCGCGAGATGGTCCGCGCGCTCGGCCTCCCCGAGCACCTGGAGGTCGTCGCGTACCTGTGCGTCGGGTACGTCGACGAGTTCCCCGAGGAGCCCGAGCTGATGCAGGCGGGCTGGTCCAAGCGGCGCCCGCTGTCCTGGGTCGTCCACGAGGAGACGTACGGCCGCCGCGCGCTGCCCGGCGAGGAGCCGCACGACCTGCTCCAGGAGACCATCGCCAACATCCGCCCGTTGGACGCCAAGGCGCTCGGTGAGGCGTGGGAGCGGCAGAAGCGCATGACGAAGCCCGCCGGGGCGCTCGGCATGCTGGAGATCATCTCCGCGCAGCTCTCCGGGCTCTCCCGGATGTGCCCGCCGCCGATCCCGGAGCCCGCGGCGGTCGCGATCTTCGCCGGCGACCACGGCGTGCACGCCCAGGGCGTCACCGCCTGGCCCCAGGAGGTGACCGGCCAGATGGTCGCGAACTTCCTCGGCGGCGGAGCGGTCTGCAACGCCTTCGCCAACCAGGTCGGCGCCGAGGTCTGCGTGATCGACGTCGGCGTCGCCTCCGACCTGCCGTCCACGCCGGGGCTGCTGCCCCGCAAGGTCCGCGCCGGTACGGGCGACTTCACGACCGGTCTCGCGATGACCCGCGAGGAGGTGCTCGCCGCGATCGAGGTGGGCATCGAGACCGCGCGGGACCTGGTGGCGGCGGGCAACAAGGCGCTGCTGACCGGCGAGATGGGCATCGCGAACACGACCGCGTCCGCGGCTCTGATCTCCGTGTACACGGGGGTCGACCCGGTCGAGGTCACCGGTCGCGGCACCGGCATCAACGACGAGATGCATGCGCGGAAGGTGGACGTGGTCCGCCGCGCCCTCGACCTCCACAAGCCGGACCCGGCGGACCCGATCGGTGTCCTCTCGGCGATCGGCGGCCTGGAGCACGCGGCGCTCGTCGGCCTGATCCTGGGCGCGGCCTCGCTGCGCACCCCGGTCGTCCTGGACGGCGTCTCGACGGGAGCGGCGGCCCTGCTGGCCCGGGCGATCGCGCCCGAGTCCCTGGCGGCCTGCATCGCGGGCCACCGCAGCGCGGAGCCCGGCCATGTCGCGGCCCTCAACAAGCTGGGCCTGCGTCCCCTGGTGGACCTCGACCTCCGCCTCGGCGAGGGCACCGGCGCCCTGCTGGCCCTCCCGGTCGTCCAGAGCGCGGCCCGCGCGATGCACGAGGTGGCGACGTTCGACTCGGCGGGCGTGACGGAGAAGTAGCCCTCCCGCCTGCCCCGTGACCGGTGTGCCCACCCCTTCCGCCCCGGCGGAACGGGTGGGCACAGCCCAAGGGGGCGGCGCGTGTCCAAGGGCCGTCGGGTCCGAGGGCCCCGCCGTGAGGGACATCCGTCACAGGCCGCCCACCCCCGGTCACCGATATCGTTGGCACTGGTCAACGAACCGCGCCCCACCAGCCGCTTCACCGCCGCAGCGGCCCCGCACACGCTTCGCCCCTCCGAGGAGCCGCACACCCATGGCCGAGCACGCCGCCGCGCACCCCGCCTACCCCGTCGGACTCCGCCTCTCCGGCCGCCGTGTCGTCGTCTTCGGCGGCGGCCAGGTCGCCCAGCGCCGGCTCCCCGCCCTGATCGCCGCCGGTGCCGACATCACCCTCGTCTCCCCGTCCGCCACCCCCTCCGTCGAGGCGATGGCCGAGGCAGGGGAGATCACCTGGGTCAGGCGTCGTTACGAGGACGGGGACATCGCCGACGCCTGGTACGCGCTCGTCGCCACCAGCGACCCCGTCGCCAACGCCGCCGCCTCCGCCGAGGCCGAGCGCACCAAGACCTGGTGCGTGCGCTCCGACGACGCCGACGCGGCCACCGCCTGGACCCCGGCGACCGGCCGCAGCGAGGGCGTGACCGTCGCCGTACTCACCGGCCACGACCCGCGCCGCTCCGCCGCCGTGCGCGACGCGATCGTCGAGGGCCTGCGGGACGGCTCGATCGCGGCCCCGCAGCACCGCTCCCGTACCCCGTTCGTGGCGCTGGTCGGCGGCGGCCCCGGTGACCCGGACCTGATCACGGTGCGCGGCCGTCGGCTGCTCGCCGAGGCCGACGTGGTGATCGCCGACCGCCTGGGCCCGCGCGACCTGCTCGACGAGCTGCCCCCGCACGTCCAGGTGATCGACGCGGCGAAGATCCCGTACGGCCGTTTCATGGCCCAGGAGGCCATCAACAACGCGCTGATCGAGCACGCCAAGGCCGGCAGGTCCGTCGTGCGGCTCAAGGGCGGCGACCCGTTCGTCTTCGGCCGTGGCATGGAGGAGGCCCAGGCGCTGGCGGCGGAGGGCATCGCCTGCACGGTCGTCCCGGGCATCTCCAGCTCGATCTCCGTCCCCGGAGCGGCCGGCATCCCGGTCACCCACCGCGGTGTGGCGCACGAGTTCACGGTGGTCAGCGGCCATGTCGCCCCCGACGACCCGCGTTCGCTGGTCGACTGGGCGTCGCTCGCCAAGCTCACCGGCACACTCGTGATCCTGATGGGCGTCGACAAGATCGGGAAGATCGCCGAGGCGCTGATCGCCCACGGCAAGGCCCCCGAGACCCCCCTCGCCCTCGTCCAGGAGGGCACCACGGCCGCCCAGCGGCGCGTGGACGCCACGCTGGCCACGGTCGCGGAGACCGTCACGGCGCAGGAGGTCCGCCCGCCGGCCGTCATCGTCATCGGAGAGGTCGTCGGCGAGGGCCCCGACAAGCTCGTGAAGTAACCAGGGGTGACCGAACCCCCCTGTCGCGCACATTGGCACCACACCCCGGACAAGGCAGTATCACCTCGTGGCCGAACTCATCACCATCGACGATCCCGACGACCCGCGCCTGCGTGACTACATCGGGCTGACCGACGTCGAGCTGCGGCGCCGACGCGAGCCCGCGGAGGGCCTGTTCATCGCCGAGGGCGAGAAGGTCATCCGCCGGGCCCGGCAGGCCGGGTACGAGATGCGGTCGATGCTGCTGTCCGCCAAGTGGGTCGACGTCATGCGCGACGTCATCGACGAGGTTCCGGCGCCCGTGTACGCGGTGCAGCCGGAGCTCGCCGAACGCGTCACCGGCTACCACGTGCACCGCGGCGCCCTCGCCTCCATGCAGCGCAAGCCGCTGCCGAGCGCCGAGGACCTGCTCAGCACCACCCGCAGGGTCGCCGTCATGGAGTCGGTCAACGACCACACGAACATCGGCGCCATCTTCCGCAGCGCCGCCGCCCTCGGCATGGACGCGGTCCTGCTCTCCCCGGACTGCGCGGACCCGCTCTACCGCCGGTCCGTGAAGGTCTCCATGGGCGCGGTCTTCTCGGTCCCGTACGCCCGTCTGGACACCTGGCCGCGTGGCCTGGAGGCGGTACGGGAGGCGGGCTTCAAGCTCCTCGCCCTCACCCCCGACGAGAAGGCGTCCCCGATCGACGTGGCGGCCCCGCACAAGCTGGAGCGCGCCGCCCTGATGCTCGGCGCGGAGGGCGACGGCCTCTCCACCCAGGCGCTGCGGGCGGCGGACGAATGGGTCCGCATCCCGATGGCGCACGGCGTGGACTCGCTCAACGTGGGAGCGGCGGCGGCCGTCGCCTTCTACGCGGTCGCCTCGGGCCGGCCCCAGGACTAGGCGCGTCCGGCGGGCTCACGGCCGGGCCTTGGGCCCGCGGCCCGGTCGGCTCAGGGGTGCATCCGTGCGCCCTTGAGGACCTTGTCCACCGCGTTGCGCGGCCCGTACACGGCCATCCCCACCAGATCCAGCGCGTCCTTGCCCACGGCCCGGACCGCCGCCCGGTTGTCCCGGTCGTTGCCCGTGGCGAAGAGGTCGGAGGTGAACACGGCCGTCGGCAGAGCCCGGGAGAGCGCACGGCCGTGTGCGGCGGAGAGCACCTCCTTCGTCCCCTCGAACACGAGCACCGGCTGACGGAACATCGGCAGGTACGGAGTGCCGTCGGCGTCCTCGTACGGCTCCCCGATCACCACGGGCGCCGCCGTGCCGAGGCCGCTGACCAGGAAGGCCGTGACGTTCAGCCGCTGCCACGGCTCAAGGTCGGCGCGGAGCAGCACGGCGATCTTCGTGTCGAAGCGCACGGGCGCGATGCCGTCTACCGCGTCGTTCCCGGCCTCGGCCGGCGTTCCGTTCTCGTCGTTCGTTCTCATACGTCGAGACTGCGCGATGCGCCGGGTCGCCGTCTTGTACGTTCTTTGCATGACGTCCCGGCAGGAGATCTCCGCATGGCGCCCGTCGGTGCCGGGGGTCACGGAGGTCTTCCACGCGCGCTTCACCGAGCACGCGTACCCGATGCACGTCCACGACGACTGGACGCTGCTCATCGTCGACGACGGCGCGGTCCGCTACGACCTGGACCGTCACGAGCGCGGCACCCCGAACGGAACCGTCAGCCTGCTACCGCCGTACGTCCCGCACAACGGCTCACCCGCCACCGCCCACGGCTTCCGCAAGCGCGTGCTCTACCTCGACCTGACGCAACTGGACGAGAGCCTCATCGGGGCGGCCGTCGACCGACCGGACCTCGCCGACCCCGTGCTGCGACGGCGCGTCGAGCAGCTGCACACCGCTCTCGCGCGGCCGGGCGACGAACTGGAGGCGGAGAGCCGCCTCGCGCTGATCGGCCGACGCCTGCGCACCCACCTGGGCCCCGCGTCGGAGGCCGACCTCGCGGAGGGATCGGACAGGGCCGTGCGCGACCCCGGAATCGCCCAGGACTTCCGGGACCTCCTCGACACACGGCTGCGCGAAGGGACCACGCTCCAGGAGGCCGCGTCCGTCCTCCACGCCCATCCCGCACACCTCGTCCGGGCCTTCAGCGCCGCGTTCGGCATCGCGCCCCACCAGTACCTGATGTCCCGCCGCGTGGGCCTCGCCCGTCGACTGCTCCTCGACGGCCGGCCGCCCGGCGAGGTGGCCACCGCCACCGGCTTCTACGACCAGCCCCACCTCACCCGGCACTTCAAGCGGGTCTGGGGCGTCACCCCGGGCCGGTACGCCCGCACCGGACGCGCGGAGCGCGACTGATCCGCGGGCCCGTCCGCGACCTCAGCCCTGGAGGGCCTGGGCGGCCGCGATGCCCAGGGCCACGACCAGCGTCACCACGACGAAGACGAAGAGCCGCTGGCGCAGCAGACGCGGATTGGCCGGGCGCCGGCCGGCCGATGTGGTGCGCGCGCCCCCGGGCCGGGAGGGCGCGGAACGTCCGTTCGGCCGGGACTGCGAGGCGCGCGGGGATCCGCCGCCCGTGCGGGGCGCGGACGGCCGTGAAGCCGGACCCTGGGCCCGGCCCTGCGTGGTGCGCTCGGTGTACCGCTCCGTCGGCCGACTGTCGGTCGACTGCTCCGTGCGCTCCCGCTGCACCGGCGGGCGGGCGGCGGGCAGTCCCTGAGCCTCGCGGGCCGCGATCTCCTTGAGCCGCATGGAGAGTTGCAGGGTGCTGGGACGCTCCTCGGGATCCTTCGCCAGACAGGCCCGGACGAGCGGCGCCAGCGCGTCCGGTACGCCGTTCAGCTGTGGCTCCTCGTGCACCACCCGGTAGAGCATGACTTCCGAACTGCCATGCCCGAAGGGCGAGTCCGCCATCGCCGCGTACGCGAGGGTGGCACCGAGCGAGAACACGTCCGTGGCCGGGGTGACGGCCGCGCCCCGTACCTGCTCGGGAGCGAGGAACCCGGGGGAGCCGACGGCCGTGCCCACGTGGGTGAGGGTGCTGGCGCCGGTGGCCCAGGCGATGCCGAAGTCGATGATCCGCGGCCCCTTGGGGGAGAGCAGGATGTTCGAGGGCTTCAGGTCCCGGTGGACGACCCCGGCCTCGTGGACGGCGACCAGGCCCTCCGAGAGCGCCGCCCCGATCGCGGCCACGTCGGCGGCGCGCAGGGGGCCCTCCTCGGCGACCCGGTCGTGCAGAGAGGGGCCGGGAACGTACTGGGTGGCGAACCAGGGGCGGTCGGCCTCCAGGTCCGCGGCGACCAGTCGGGCGGTGCAGCCGCCCCGGATCCGCCGGGCCGCGGAGACCTCGCGGGCGAACCGCGACCGGAACTCCTGGTCCTCGGCCAGATCGGGCCGGATCACCTTCAGCGCCACGCGCTGACCACGGCGGTCGGACCCCAGGTACACGACACCCATACCGCCGGCGCCGAGTCGCCGGTGGAGCCGGAACGACCCGACGATCCGCGGATCCTCGCGCCGGAGCCGCATCATCGCCATGTCCGTCCCCTCGTCCGTTCGACGTGGCACAGCTTACGTATTGCCGCCCCGGTGTGCTCATAGGCCGCGCCCTCGCGCGCGCATCGATTGTCAGTGCTGGGGAGGACACTTGAGGGGTGGTCAGGAGGGCGGCGTCGCTGCCCGTCCGAGCCGCGGGATTCTCCAACATCCAATCGCAGAAGGGGGATTCGGTCGATGAAGGGTGATCGTGTGGAGATAGTCGTGGATGCGGGGGACACGACACGTACGTACGAAGTGGTGGCAAGCCGGGCGGGCCGGAGGGTGGAGACGGCGGTACGGCGGGGGGTGGTGGAAGTGAGCGAAGTCACGCGGACCGGGGTGGTCGTGCGGACGGCCCGCTTCATGGCGAGCCGGGTCCTCGCACTGGTCGAGCAGCCGGTCCCCCTCAGGGAAGACCCTCAGTCCCAGGGTGGGCTCTCCACCCAGGGGAGTACGCCGTAGGGGTGCTCGTCATCCTCATGGAGGCCCGGAGATCGGTACGCGGGCATGACGTCCGGGCGGCATCGGATCCCTAGTGTTGAGGTCAAGCGGCGGGTGCAGCACTCGTCCCCCGAGGTCAGACACCCGCCGCTGCCAGACGAGACAGGAGAGGACCCATGGCGTACTCGGCACCGCGGATCAGCACCCGACCTTCGGGCCGCCGCCACCCCCTGGTGGCGACCGCCATGGTCCTCCCTCTCGCGACCCTGCTGGTCGTCGTCTTCGGCGGCTGGGACGCAGTGGTCACCCATGCGTCGTCCGTGGGCGTGATGCTGGGGCGCTGAGTGGCGCCCCGGACCCGGGAGAGCGGCCCGGGTCGGGGACATCCGGCCAACAACCCCGTGGGGACGGGGGTGCGGCGGACGGCAGCGTGCGGCCGGTCAGCTGGGGAGCTGACCGGCCCTCGCGCTTTCCGGGACCCGGAGGGGTTCGGGGGAGGGGCGGGAGGCGAGCCCCCCCCGTGCGCGGCGCAGCGCGTACGCTCCCCGCGTGGAGCACGCCCTACTCGAACAGCTCAGCGCCCTCGCGCGCGACGCCGCGCACCGTGCCGACCCGGCCTGCGCATGCGCCCCGCACACCACGGCCGTTCTCGCCGACCGTGACGACGGCACCGTCGTCCGGCACGGCGCCGTCGTCGTCAAGGCACACGCCCCCGGCATCGATCCCGGCACGCATGCCACCCGGATCGCCGTCGCCGCGCTCGACGCGCTCGACGGGATCCTCCTCCCGCCCCATCCCCGACCGGCCCCTGCTCCCGACGCCCGCCCCCTGACCGCCTGGCCCTACGGCACCCCCGTCGACCCCGCCGATCCCGACGCCGCCCCCTGGGAGGACGCGGCGCGCCTCCTCGCGCGGCTCCACCGCACCCCGCCGCCCCCCGCGCTCCCGGCCATGCGCGCTCCTGCCAAGGCGGCCCTCGCGGTCCGGCGGATGCGCCGGACCGACGGCGCGCCCACCGCCGCCGTCGAGGCCGTGCTGAGTGCCTGGCGCACCCTCCCGGAGGAGCCCGCCGGCCGCCGACTCCTCTGCCACGGCGACTTCCACCTCGGCCAGCTCGTGCGCGACCCACGGAAACCCGACGGCCCCTGGCTCCTCATCGACGTGGACGACCTCGGCCTCGGCGACCCCGCCTGGGACCTCGCCCGCCCCGCCGCCTGGTTCGCCGCCGGCATCCTGCCCCCGGACGTCTGGTCCCGCTTCCTCGGCGCGTACCACGGGGCCGGCGGTCCCGCCGTCGCCGCCGACGACCCCTGGGCCCAACTCGATGTCCCCGCCCGTGCCCTGACCGTCCAGACCGCGGCGCTGGCCCTCGCGAAGTCCACCGCCGAGAAGCGCCCCCTCGACGAGGTCGAGGAAGTGATGATCGACACCTGCGCCCGAATAGGTTCGCTCCGAACCGAGTTGACCCCGCCCGCGTCCTCTTAAGCTGAGAGCACCATCCGAACGGCAGGGAGTTGAGCCGAACATGCAGTGTCCCAAGTGTCATGCGGCCATGCACACGTACAACCGCAACGGTGTCCAGATCGAGCAGTGCAGCGGTTGCCGCGGGATATTCCTGGACTACGGCGAGCTGGAGGCCCTGACCCGGCTCGAGTCCCAGTGGGTGCAGCAGGCCCCGCCGGCGCCGCCGGCCTACCCGGCGCAGGCCGCTCCCGCCGCCCCCGCCTGGGGTGCGCCGCACCACGGCCACCACGGCGGTCACCACCACCAGCGCGGCTTCGGCCGGATGCTCTTCTCCTCCTGAGAGGAGCGGGTACGACG
>NZ_JBHTTQ010000120.1:0-20651 GCF_042794475.1 Streptomyces sp. NPDC056527 | reverse complement strand
GGGGGGGTTCTCCGCGCCGGGGTGGGGGGGGGGGGGGGGGGGGTTGGGGGGGGGGGGGGGGGGGGGCGGGGGGGGGGGGGGGGGGGGGGGGGGGGGGGGGGCCCCCCGGCGCCCCCCCACCCCCTCGTCCGAAGCCGGGTACTACGCGTCCAGCGCCTCGCGCCAGATGCGGACCGCCGCCGGGGACACCGGGGCCGTCCAGCCGTTCGGGCGGGCCGCACCGCCGATGTGGAAGGCGTCGACGCCGGCCTCGCGCAGTTCCGGGAGGTGGTCGAGGCGGAGACCGCCGCCGACCAGGAGCCGGGGTTCGTAGCCCGGTTCGCCCGAGCGGGCCGCCTCGGCCTTGAGGACGGGCAGGCCGTCGTCGACGCCGGTCGCCGCGCCCGCCGTGAGGTAGGTGTCGAGGCCGGGCAGGTCGGCGAGCTGCTTGCGCAGGGCGTCGCGGTGCGCGGCACGGTCGATGGCGCGGTGGAAGGTCCAGCGGCAGCCGTCCAGGACGGCGATCAGCCGCTCGACCGCCACCAGGTCCGGATCGCCTTCCGCCGTCAGGAAGCCGAGCACGAACTCGTCCGCGCCCGCGTCCCGGAGGTCGGAGGCACGGGACACCAGCACGTCGACGTCGCCGGCCGCGAAGCCGTCGGTGAGTCTGAGCATCACGCGCAGGGGGATGTCCACGGCGGCACGGATCTCCTCGAAGGCGGTCCGTGACGGGGTCAGCCCGTCCGCCGCCATGTCGGTGACCAGTTCGAGGCGGTCCGCCCCGCCGGCCTGGGCGGCGACCGCGTCCTCCGCGTCGAGGGCGATCACCTCAAGGACTGCACGGTTGCTCATCGAGCCCATTCCTCCATGAATGACGGCTACAGGTCTAGTCCAATGACCCAGACTAGCCGTGCGTGTGGCCTCCCGCATCGTGCGAGGCCTCATCCGCCCCCGCCGTCGCCTGCCCCGCATGGACCGTGAAGGCCGCCGTCCGCACCTTTCCGCCGTGCTGGAAGTCCAGGAACAGGCGGTACGACCCCGCGCTCGGCGCCGTCGCCGTGAAGGAGACGTCCGGGCCGGGCCCGCCCTCGTTGGGATGGACGTGCAGGTAGGCGAGGTCTCCGTCGCGCAGGGCGACGAGATGACCGTACGCCCCGAGGTACGGCTCCAGGTCGTCGACCGGCTTGCCGTCCTTGCTGACCGTGAGCTTCAGCTCGCCGGCCTTACCCGGGTCGAGGGTGCCTCCCAGTGCGACCTGGTAGCCGTCGACGGTCGCGGTCCGCGCGGCGGCCGGCAGCGGCTGGGGCGCGTACGCGCCGGGTACGGACAGGTCCACGCCCAGGGTCACGCCCTTGGCGTTCTTCCCCGCGGGCTTGAAGTCGGCGAAGGCCTTGTAGCCGCCCGCGGCCGGCAGGTCGACCGGTGTGGACCAGGTACCGTCGGCCGCGCGCACCGGGTGCAGATGGCGGTAGACCGTGAGGTCCCGCGAGGCCACGATGAAGTGCAGCTCCTTGCCGTGCTCGGTGGTGTACGCGGTGACCTTCTTTCCCGCCGAGTCCTTGATCGAGAAGGTGAGCACGCTCTTGCCCCGGGTCGGCTTCGGCGTCTCCATGGCGAGCGTGTAGCCGCCCTCGGAGACCTGGAGGCCGCCGGCGGCGGGCGCGTCGGCGGCGCCCTCCTCGTGACCGGCGTGCCCATCCCCACCCTCCGTCTTCGCGCCGTCCGCGTTCGCGGCCGCGTGCTCCCCGTGCGCGGCCTTCGCCGGCTCGTCCACGGGGCCGACACCCTTGCCGACCCCGTACGCCGCCCCGAAGGTCGCGGCGAGCGCGGCGGCGAAGGCGGTGATCTTCACTCCGGTGTTCATGGCAGCTCTCCCGTACGTGAGTAACCGTTCGATGCACCTCACCATACCCCTGGGGGGTATCAAGTCAAGCCGGGGGAGGAGCTTGCATGGAATACCGGAGGGGGGTATACATGGAACCAGAAGCGGATACCCCCCGAGGGTATATGGCTCCCAACGAGGAGGAAGACATGAGTTCCTGCTGTACCCCTGACGGCAGCTGCTCGACCGGCGCCGGCGAGACGACGACCGCCGTCGCCGACAGCACCGCCACCGTCTATGCCGTGTCGGGCATGACCTGCGGACACTGCAAGGCCGCGATCACCACCTCCGTCTCCGCCCTCGCCGGTGTCATCTCCGTGGACGTCGACGTCGCCGGCGGCCTGGTGACCGTGACCACCGGCGGCGCGCCCGACGACGCCGCGATCGCCGCCGCCGTCGACGACGCCGGCTACGAGCTCACCGGCCGCGCCTGACCGTCCGGCCCGAGCCCCACCCCGGCCGCCGGGGCCCGTCCATCCATGGGCCCCGGCCCCCGAGCCTCACCGGACAGGGCCGGCCGCCGCGAAGAGGCGAAGCGAGCCTCAAGGAAAGAGGAGCAGGAATGACCACGACCACTCCGGGCGCCGCCCGGGTCGAGCTCGCCATCGGCGGCATGACCTGCGCCTCGTGCGCGGCCCGTATCGAGAAGAAGCTCAACCGCATGGACGGGGTCGAGGCCACCGTCAACTACGCCACCGAGAAGGCGAAGGTCACCTTCGACGCGGCCGCCGACATCTCCGTCGCCGATCTGATCGCCACCGTCGAGGCCACCGGCTACACCGCCGAGGAGCCCACGCCCCCCAAGGCGGACTCCGGCGGCGAGGACGGGCCCACCGACGAGGAGAAGGCCGACGAGGAGCTCCGGCCGCTCAAGCAACGGCTCGTCACCGCCGTCGCCCTCGCCGTCCCCGTCATCGCGATGGCGATGATCCCGGCGCTCCAGATCGAGTACTGGCAGTGGCTCAGCCTCACCCTCGCCGCGCCGGTCGTCGTCTACGCCGCCTGGCCCTTCCACAAGGCCGCCTGGACCAACGCCAGGCACGGCGCGGCCACCATGGACACCCTGATCTCGGTCGGCACGATCGCCGCGTTCCTCTGGTCCCTGTGGGCACTGTTCTTCGGCACCGCCGGTACGCCGGGCATGACCCACCCCTTCGAGTTCACGATCGCCCGCACCGACGGCGCAGGGAACATCTATCTGGAGGCCGCCGCCGGCGTCACCGCCTTCATCCTGGCCGGGCGCTACTTCGAGGCCCGCTCCAAGCGCAAGGCGGGCGCGGCGCTCAAGGCGCTGATGCAGCTGGGCGCCAAGGAGGTCACCGTCCTGCGCGGCGGCCGCGAGGTCACCGTCCCGACGGCCGAACTCCAGGTCGGTGACCGCTTCCTGGTCCGCCCCGGCGAGAAGATCGCCACCGACGGCACCGTCGTCGAGGGCTCCTCCGCCGTCGACGCCTCCATGCTCACCGGCGAGTCCGTGCCGGTCGAGGTCTCCGTCGGCGACTCCGTCACCGGAGCCACCCTGAACGCCGGCGGCCGGCTCGTCGTCGAGGCGACCCGCGTCGGCGCCGACACCCAGCTGTCCCGGATGGCCAAGCTCGTCGAGGACGCCCAGAACGGCAAGGCGGCCGCCCAGCGACTCGCCGACAGGATCTCGGCCGTCTTCGTCCCCATCGTGATCGCGCTCGCGCTCGGTACGCTCGGCTTCTGGCTCGGCACCGGCTCCGGACTGACCGCCGCGTTCACCGCCGCCGTCGCCGTACTGATCATCGCCTGCCCCTGCGCCCTGGGCCTCGCCACCCCGACCGCGCTCATGGTCGGCACCGGCCGCGGCGCCCAGCTGGGCATCCTCATCAAGGGCCCCGAGGTCCTGGAGACGACCCGCAAGGTCGACACCATCGTCCTGGACAAGACCGGCACCGTCACCACCGGCCGGATGACCCTCATCAAGGTCCACACCGTCGACGGCGTCGACGAGACCGACGTGCTGCGGCTCGCCGGCGCCCTGGAGCACTCCTCCGAGCACCCGATCGCCCAGGCCGTCGCCACCGGCGCCGCGGCCAGGGTCGGCACGCTCCCCACCCCGGAGGACTTCGCCAACATCCCCGGTCTCGGCGTGCAGGGCGTCGTCGAGGGCCACGCCGTCCTCGTCGGCCGCGAGAAGCTGCTCGAAGAGTGGGCGATGGAGCTGCCCGACGGCCTCAAGTCCGCCAAGGACGCGGCGGAGAAGGCCGGCAGGACGGCCATCGCCGTCGCCTGGGACGGCAGGGCACGCGCGGTCCTGGAGGTCGCCGACGCCATCAAGGAGACCAGCCCCGAGGCGATCAGGCGGCTGCGCGCGCTCGGCCTGACACCGATCCTGCTGACCGGTGACAACAAGGCCGTCGCCGAGTCCGTCGCCGCCGAGGTCGGCATCGACGAGGTCATCGCCGAGGTCATGCCGCAGGACAAGGTCGACGTCGTCAAGAAGCTGCAGGCCGAGGGCCGTTCGGTCGCCATGGTCGGCGACGGCGTCAACGACGCCGCCGCGCTCGCCCAGGCCGACCTGGGTCTGGCGATGGGCACCGGCACGGACGCCGCCATCGAGGCCGGCGACCTGACCCTCGTACGCGGAGACCTGCGGGCCGCGGCCGACGCGATCAGGCTCTCCCGCAAGACGCTCGGCACGATCCGCTCGAACCTGTTCTGGGCCTTCGCCTACAACGTGGCCGCCCTGCCGCTCGCCGCGGCGGGTCTGCTCAACCCGATGATCGCGGGGGCCGCGATGGCCTTCTCCTCGGTCTTCGTGGTCGGCAACAGCCTTCGCCTGCGCGGGTTCCAGGCCGCCGACCGCTGACATACCGCCGACATCCCTGCGGACACCCGAGGAGACCGCCGTGGCCGGTTACGGACAGCACAAGGAAGACATCATCAGGCGCCTGCGGCGCATCGAGGGCCAGGTGCGGGGCGTGCAGCGGATGGTGGACGAGGACGTCTACTGCATCGACGTGCTGACCCAGGTCTCCGCCATCAACGCGGCCCTCCAGTCCTGCGCCGTGGCCCTCCTGGACGAGCACCTCAGCTGCTGTGTCACCGAGGCGATCGCCCAGGGCGGGGACCAGGCGAAGGTGAAGGTGGGCGAGGCCTCCAAGGCGATCGCCCGACTGATCAGGACGTAGCCCCCTGGCGGGGGATCGGATCAACCGCCCTTGTGCGAAGGGCAGTCGGCGGACAGCTTGATGCTCAGGCGAAGACAGAGCCCGAGCACCTGCCGGAGGAGCGTCAGCTCCACCGAACCGGGCGGACCGGGGCTGCAGACCTTCGCGCAGGGGCGGTTCCTCATGAGGGTCGACATCCCGCCATCGTACCCCTGGGGGGTATACCTTCGCGGGAAGAGCGGCCCGTACGATGGGCCGCCCGTAGGGGGAGGGGATGCGCGTGCGCCGGCTGGGAGAGCTGGAGGCCGAGATCATGGACCGGCTGTGGGCCTGGCAGCGGCCCGCCACGGTCCGCGAGATCGTCGACGACATAAATCTGGGGCGCCGGGTCGCCTACACGACGGTGATGACGGTGGCGGACATCCTCCACCGCAAGGGCTGGCTCCGTCGCGAGAAGGCGGGCAGGGCCTGGCTGTACGAACCGGTCCGCAGCCGCGAGGAGTACACCGCGGCCCTGATGCAGGACGCCCTCGGCGACAGCGCCGACCGGCCGGCCGCGCTGCTCCGCTTCGTGGAGACCATCTCCGACGAGGACATGGCCGCCCTGGACGCGGCGCTCCGCTCCGCCCGGCGCGCCCCGGGCGGCGAGCTCGGGTGAACCACCACCTCCTGCCGCCGCTCGGCCTCGCCCTCTCCTCCGGGCTGCTGATCCCGTGGCTCCTGGTGCGGGCCCGCTGGGCCCAGCAGGTGCCCCGACTCGCCCTGGCGGTCTGGGCGGTGAGCGGCGCGGTGTTCGCGGCGTCGGCCGCGCTCCTCGCCGCCCACCTCATGCTGCCGGCGGACAGCAGCCACCGGCTGAGCGACGTCTATCTCGGGTTCGAGGTGCCCGCCCCCGAGCGGCTCCTCACCCTCACCGGCCGCGAACACCTGGCGCTGACCCTGGGCCTGGTCGTCCTCGCGCTGCCCGTCGCCGGATACGTACGGGAACTGCTGCGGGCCCGCCGGGCCCGGCTGCGGCATGCGGGGATCCTGCGGCTCGTCGGGCGGTACGACCCGGCGCTGCGGGCCACGGTGCTCGACCACGCGCGGCCGGCCGTCTACTGCCTGCCCGGCAGCTCGCGCCGCGTCGTCGTCTCCTCGGGGGCCGTGAACACGCTCACCGAGGCCCAGTTGGCGGCCGCGCTCGCCCACGAGCGAGCGCACATCACCGGCCGCCACCATCTCCTCGTCGCCGCGGCCGAGGCGTTCGCGGCGGTGTTCCCACGGCTTCCGCTCGCACGGCACGGCGGGACCGCTGTACCACTGCTGCTCGAAATGGCGGCGGACGACCGGGCGTTGCGGCGTTGCACGCGCGACGCGCTGGCCACCGCGCTGTACGCCCTCGCCTCGGGGCAGGCGCCTCGTGAGGCGTTCGCGGCGGGCGGTCCGTCGGCGGCGCTGCGGATGCGCCGCATCCTCACTCCGCACAGCGCCGGACATCCCGTACTGCGGGGCCTGTCGACGGTCGCCGCGGCGGGTTTCGCGGTGGCGCCGCTGATCATCGCCTGCTGTTCCTTCCCCAACTAATCGACTCGGTTCAGTCCTTATTTACTAAGTGAATTCGTAGATTTCACATCGGTCACATCGGACTGAATTCCCGGCTATTGTGGGTACGTTGAAGCTCAGGCTCGGCACGTCGAAGGGTACGGACCAATGCAGCTGGCTGACGTGCGGACGGCGGCTGCCGCCGACGCGGCGACGATATCCAGGCTGCTGGCGGACGTCATTCGGGGCAGTTACGACGGAATCCTCGGCGAAATCCCCGTGCGTCGACTGATCTCCACGCAATGTGCACTTCCCCGTATCCGCGCGGAAATTGAAATTCCCGGTGGAGCTCCGGGCTGGCTCGGCTGGCTGGTGGCCACCGACCCGGACGGCACGGTCGTCGGCGCGGCAGCCGGCGGGGTCCCTGTCCCGGGCGAGGGCGAGCTGTACGCGCTGGCCGTCGCCGAGGGCTCGCGCCGACGGGGCATCGGCTCGGCGCTCCTCGCGGCGGCGACGGACCGCATGAAGGGGTTCGGGGCCGGCGAACAGCGCGTGAGCCTCCCGACGGAGAGCGACCCGGCGCTCCCCTTCTACGAGACGCGCGGCTTCACCCCGCTGACCACCACGCGCCTGGCCCGCGCGGTCTGACGCACGCTCCAGCCCCCTCCCGCGGACACCCCTGGCAGATCAACGCCATCGCGTGTTCACGCCGCCCGATCCGCTGGCCCCCGGGGCCGACCCCGCTCCAGGATGGTCACAGCGGCGCGGGCCCGGCGGCACGGGTTCCTCGTCCGGACGGCATGGACCGAGCGAGCCCCTGGAGGAGCGATGCAGAAACAGAGCGGCGCCGCGCTCGCGCCGGTCCTGCCGTCCCGATACGACCTCACCACCGACACCCTCCCCGGACTGGAATCCGTCGCCCCTGGCGACCCCGACTCCGTCTGGCTGTACGACGCGCTCCTCGGCCCGCACAGCGCGGACATCGTCCGCTACCTCGGCCTCGCCCGCGCCACCGAGGGCCCCGGTCCCGTGCTCGACCTCGGCTCCGGCGCCGGGCGGCTCTCCGTCCCGTTCGCCCGGCACGGCTTCGCCGTCGAGGCGGTCGACCGGGACGCCGACGCCCTGGAGCGGCTCCAGGCATGGGCCCGTCGCATCGGCCCGCACGTCGCCGATCTGATCGTGACCACCCGCGCCGACCTCACCGAACTCCGCCTGCAGGGCAGTTACCGACTCGCCCTGCTCGCCGGTGCCATGGTGTCCGCCGTCCCCCCGGGAGCCCGCCCCGGTCTGCTGCGCGAGATCGCCTCGCACCTGGACACCGGCGGCGCCCTCGCCCTGGACTACACCTCCCACCTGCTTCCCGGCCTCGCCGCCGAACCACAGCGGACCTGGGCCTTCCAGGTCCCGCGGTTCGACGGGATCGACGAGTGGGTGGTCGCCCGGCAGGTCTTCGACCTGGCGGCGATGAGCGAGCGGATCACGTACTACGCCGCCCGGACCGGCAAGCTCTCCACCAAGCGCGCCGTGCTGACCACCGACAAGTGGATCGTCGACCCGGAGCACCTGGCGGCCGAACTGCACTCCGCGGGCCTGCACATCGAGGGCCGGCGACGGCATCGGATCGACGAACGCACCGAGAGCGTGCTGCTCGTCTGTCGTACGGACGACTGACATCGAGGAACAGCAAGAGGTACGATGCCTGCAAAAGTTTGATCCGACCAGGCGGAGAAGATGGCAGTCGTGGATGAGCTGACAGGCCGCGAGGCGGTGATCCAGCGCCTGCGCGACGTCGGTCTGCGGGTCACGGGCCCCCGCCTGGAGGTGCTCACGGTGCTCGCCTCGGCCGGCCACCTCGACGTGGAGGCGATCACCGCCACCGCCCGCGAGCGTCTCGGCACGCTCACCAGCCAGGCGGTGTACGAGATGCTCCGGCACTTCCAGGAGACGGGCCTGGTCAGCAAGTTCGACCGCCCCGGGATGCCCGCCGTCTTCGAGATCTCCGGTCCGCCGCACCAGCACGCGCTGTGCGTCCGCTGCGGCCGCGTGGAGAACGTCGACGCCAAGGCGCCCGCCCCGCCGCGCGGCAGCCTGCCCGACTGGCGGACCACCGACGCCGAGATCGTCTTCAAGGGTCTGTGCCCCGACTGCGCACAGTCCACCGCCTCCTGAGACCACCCACGGGCACCTATCGGACCCGGAGACCGACCGCATGCCGGGACCGCTTGAACACCGTGCGTCGTGTTCGATTCTGTGGCAGGGTCTAGCGGGGCGATTCAACGGGATCCGCACGGATCCGAGGGGAGTCTGCTGCGCTGTGTCGAAAAACGCCACCGGGACGCGTACGGGAAGCGAACAGGCTCTCGCGGTCTACCTGGAGCTCCGTGCCCACCCCTCACGCTCGTTCGACGAGGTCGCGGACGGCCTCGCCCTCTCCGCCGGGGAACGGGAACGATGTCGTGGTGACCTCGCCACGCTCGGCCTGCTCGAAGCCGACACGACGCGCTCGGTGATCGACCCCGACGTCGCCCTGGTCCGCCTCCTGCGGTGCGAGCGCGACCGGCTCGAGAGCCGGCTCGCCGAGACCAGCCGTGCCCAGATCTCCCTGGAGACGCTCGCGGGCCCCTTCCTCCGGGCCGGTTCCGCCCCCCGCTCCGAGGTCGAGGTCGAGATCGTCTCCGACCACCGGCGCGTCCGGCAGGAGCTGGCCGGGCTCGGCCGGTCCGTGCGGAGCTCGGTGCACTCCCTGCACACCGGCTCGGTTCGGCGCGAGGACATGACAGCGGAGCTGGAACGCGACCGGCGGTGGACCGCACGCGGGGTGCGCGTCCGCGCCGTGTACAGCCGCCGGATCAGCTCCGTACCGGACATGGCCCAGCATCTGGAGGAGCGGGCCGCCCTCGGGGTGGAGGTCCGGTTCTCCCCCGTCGTACCGATGAACATGGTGCTCGCCGACGAGAACTTCGCGCTGCTGCCCACCGACGCGCACGACCCGGGGTCCGCCGCGATCCTCGCGCGCGGGCCCGGCCTGGTCCGCTCCTATCTCGCGCTGTACGAGTACTGCTGGCATGCCGCGACCCGGTACGGCGACGAGGAGAAGCCCGAGCACGGTGGCGACGGGCTCTCCGAACAGCAGCGGGCCGCGCTGCGGATGCTGGCCTCCGGCATCAAGGACGAGCAGATCGCGAAGAACCTCGGGGTGTCCCTGCGCACGGTCAGCCGGCTGCTCTCCGAGGTCATGCAGGAACTGGGCGCGGCGAGCCGGTTCGAGGCCGGGGTGAAGGCCGCCAGGCTCGGACTCCTGGACGGCGAGGCGCGCGACCGGGACATGTGACGCGCGGGCCGGCCCGAAGGTGACGTGGCCAAGATCGTACGGGGACATCCACCGCCCCCTGTGACAGGGTGGGACGGGGAGACGGGGATCGACGAGGGGGGTCACAGCGCCATGGCCACGACGGACGACGGCAGGGAAGGGCTGGCCGCCGAGGCGCTTTTGACTCTCTATCAGGAGCTGCGCGGGCGCGGCGTGTCGAGCTTCAGGGAGGCCTGCACCGCGCTGCGGATGGCGCCGGAGGAGTACGAGCGATGTCGCGTCGAACTGACCTCCCTCGGCCTGATCGTGCCGACGACCGAGACCCACGCGACGATCGCCGACATCCGGGACGCCAGTTGGAAACCGGACACGGACACGGTGGCCACCGTCGATCCCGAGATCGCCCTGCTGCGCCTCCTGGAGCGCGAGCGCGAGCGGCTCCGGGAGCATCTGGCCGAGGCCGACAAGGCCTACTCCACCCTGGAGACGCTGGCGGAAACCTTCCTCCGCGCCGGAGCGCTGGCCCGCTCCGAGATCGCCGTCGAGGCCATCACCGACTACCGCCGGATCCAGCAGGCCCTTGAGGACATCACCGATGTCATGCAGGAGAGTTCGGCCTCCATGCACCCCGGCGGGCCCAACCGGCAGATCCCCGAGCGGATGCTGGACCGGGACCGGCGCCAGATCGGCAACGGCGTGCGTGTCCGCGCCATCTACCGCGGCCAGGACGCGGCGCGGCCCGAGGTCGCGGAGCTGCTGAGCCGGCGCGTGGCGCTGGGTGTGGAGATCCGGCTGGCGCCCGTCATCCCCATGAACATGATCATCGCCGATCAGCAGTTCGCCCTGGTGCCGATCCGCCCCGAGGAGCCCCGCGAGGGCGCGATCCTGGCGCGTGGCTCGGTGCTGGTCCGGTCCTATCTGGGGCTGTACGAGCACTGTTGGCACACCGCGACCCCGTACGGCGACGACGCGGCGCCGGAGCGGGGCGGCGACGGGCTCTCGGAGCAGCAGCGGGCGGCGCTCCAGATGCTCGCCTCGGGAATGAAGGACGAGAAGATCGCCCGGAACCTCGGGGTCTCGCTGCGTACGGTGAGCCGGATGCTCTCCGAACTCATGCAGGAATTGGGGGCGTCGAGCAGATTCGAGGCGGGTGTGCGCGCGGTGCGCCTCGGCTGGCTCGACTGAATCGGAACTCCGCTTCCGGGACGAAACGGGAACGAAGAAGCCCCGCGGTCACCGTACGGCGACCGCGGGGCTTTCCCGATTCCAGCTGATTACCGCTGACTCCCCAGCTGAATTCAGCGTGATGTCAGTTCAGTTGGTGGGCGCGACCGGGGACGGGGTCGGAGCCTTCGGCCAGTCGTTCTCCGCGCCGGCCTGCTGCGAGATCGAGGCCGGGGTGGTCTCGGGAGCGGCCGCCAGAGCGGCGCCGCCGGCGACTGCCGTACACGCCACCATCGCGATGGCGAACTGGCGGACGATCTTGCGGACGGCCGGGATACGCACAGCGGACATGATTCCTCCAGGAGTTGGAATGGGAATTCCGACTTCGGGGGCCCGTGCCGCCGGGCGCTCCCTGAAGACATCTCCATATTGGCCCGCCCCCGGAAGCGGATCCAGAGTTTCTCCATGCGTGGATCTGCCATGGCGTGGATGCGTCATTCCGCCAATCCGGTCACCTCGCAACGGAATTGACGGATCCGGAGCGCTGCATATCTTTGGTCAGACCAAAAGAGATGCTAGGCTTGCCCTGTGGCCTTCTCGTTCCTCCAGGAGAGAGAGGCCGCCGGGGCAGGGGCGTGCCGCCGCCCCTGCCCCACTCATCGCGGCCTCGTACACCCCGATCGTCCGGGCGGCGGATCCACGCCAGCTCATCCCCCTGGCATGACAGACCGCCGCCTCCCCCATCGACGCCCGCGCCTTCGGATGCGTCGCCAGCCACAGCAGCCGACGGGCGTACTCCACCGGGTCGTGCCCCCGGACGAGCAGCCCCGTCACCCCGTCCCACACCGCCGTCGGCAGCCCGCCCACCGCGGCCGCGAGCACCGGCGTCCCACAGGCCTGCGCCTCCAGGGCCACCAGACCGAAGGACTCGCTGCGCGAGGGCACCACGAGCACGTCCGCCGCCCGGTACCACTGCGCCAACCGCTCCTGAGGTACGGGAGGGCAGGGCCGGAGCACGTCGGTGACCCCCAGCTCGCGCGCCAGCCGCCAGGCCGAGCCCTCCCTGCTCGCCCCGGAATGACCTCCGACGACCGGGACGAGCAGCCGGCGGCGCAGATCGGGCGCCATGAGCAGCAGCTCCGCCACCGCCCGTACGAGCACGTCGGGACCCTTGAGGGGCTGGATGCGGCCCGCGTACAGAGGGACGAAGGCATCGGCCGGCAGCCCGAGCCGTGCCCTGGCGGCCGCGCGCCCCGCGCCCGGCTGGAACGTCCGCAGATCGACCCCGGGCCGCACCACCTCGGTCCGCGGCGCCGAAGCCCCGTACAGCGTGCCCAGCGCCTCGGCCTCGTCGACCGTGTTGGCGATCAACCGGTCGGCGGAGTCGATCACTTGGTGTTCGCCGCGGATCCGGAGCTCGGGCTCGGGGGCGTCGCCCTCCGCCAGGGCCGCGTTCTTCACCCGGGCCAGGGTGTGCGCGGTGTGGACCAGCGGTATCCGCCAGCCGGCGGAGGCGATGCGGCCGGCCTGCCCGGAGAGCCAGTAGTGGGAGTGGATCAGGTCGTAGCGCCGGTCCTCCTTGAGCAGGGCCAGGGAGAACGGCACCACCATGTCCGGCATGGCCTCCTTGGGGAGCGCCCGGCGGGGACCCGCGTGCAGATGACGGACCCGTACGCCCGGGGCGAGATCGACGAGCGGGGGGCGGCCCTCGCCCCGGCAGCGGGTGAACAGGTCGACCTCGGCGCCCTGTTCGGCGAGGGCCCGGGAGAGTTCGACCATGTAGACGTTCATCCCGCCGGCGTCCCCGGTTCCCGGCTGGTGGAGCGGGGAGGTGTGGACGCTGAGCATGGCGACGCGCAGAGACACGTGGGGCTCCTGTGAGGGCGGGCCACGTGTCCCTGCGTTGCCTCGCGCACGACCACGCGGCGGTGGGGGTGGATCGGACGGGGATGGGGATGGTCCGGCAGGGGTGCGGGCCGGATCAGAAGCCGAAGACGGGGCCGGACGGCGGGGCGAGCCGGGTGCCCGGTAGGGGCCCGGTCAGGGCAGAGGTGTCGATCGCCCGGCCGGGCTCGACCTTCAGCGCGGCCGCCAGTCGGTCCGCGCCCTCCGGCATCACCGGCCGCGCCCAGGCGGACAGCGCCGACGCGACGGCCAACTGGGTCGCCAGAGCGGGCAGATGACGGCAGGCGGTGGTGGGCCGGCACCGCTCGTGGGCGTTGACATGGCCGAAGTCCGCGACCGACCGGACCACCTCGTCGAGGACGGCGACCGCCCGCCGGGGGTCGAAGGCATCGGGGCCGTACGCCTCCCGCAGGTCGTCCACGGCCCGGTGCAGCCGGCGCTCCAGGATCTCCCAGCCGGTGCCGCCGGGCAGCGCCTGCGGGGCGAGCCCGGCACACTCCTCGCGTACGGAGGCGAAGAGCCGCGCGAGCCAGCTGTTCCAGTTCTCGTCCAGCTCGCGGCGGGCCGCGGCGAGCCGGTCACGGTGGAAGACCGTGCGGCGGCCCAGCGGGCGGGCCTGGAGGACATGGCGGCGCAGGGTGTCGGAGCCGAACTCGGTGAGCAGGTCGAGCGCCCAGACGTTGCCCTCCTGGACGCCCTCCTCGATGACGTACGACTCGTTGACGCAGAAGTCCTGCGGCAGCTTGATGTCCTGCGCCAGGAGCATCACCGGCAGCAGCACGGCATGGCAGAAGGCGTGTCCGAAGCCGCAGAAGTGGATGGCGCGGCTCGGCAGCGGGCCCTTGGTGTCGTAGCCGAACAGATGCATCGCGGCGGCCTCGAAACAGCCGTCGACGCGATGGTCGGGAAAGCCCTCGACCGGCACCTGGAGCCCCCACTCGGCCGGGTGGCCGACGGCGATGTCCGGCAGGCCGTCCTCCACCAGCGACTCGCACAGCGCGGCCAGCCGGGGCGGGAGACCGGCGGTGGCCCAGTAGTCGGCGAGGGTCTCGCGGAAGGGTTCGAGGGGGATGTAGAGGCGGCGGCAGCGGCGGGACAGCGCGGCGGTGTCGCAGAGCGAGCAGCGCGGCGCGATCAGATCGCCGCCGTCGTTCGGCCGGGCGCACTCGTGGCACATGCCGCCGTCGCTGACCGCGCCGCAGTGCGGGCAGGTGCCGGTGACGTGCGCGCCGTACAGCCAGCGCTCGCACGGCTCGCAGTACGGCAGCAGGCGGGTGCGCGGCGCGATGACGCCCTGCGCGTACAGACGGCTGAAGAGGTCCTGCACCCAGCGGCCGTAGCCGCGGTCGCGGCGCGGCCGGACGATGTGGTCGAACTCCACGCCCGAGCGCAGCCAGTCGGCGGTGATCGCCGCGCGGTAGCCCTCGGCGACCTCCTCGGGCTTGCGGTGGTGGCGCAGCGCCCGGACCTCGACGGAGCTGGCGTGGTCGACGGTGCCGGTGGTGAACCGTACGGGCTCGCCCTCGGCTCGCAGGTACCGGGACAGGACGTCGGCGGCGACGTACGGCCCCGCGAGATGGCCGATGTGCAGTTCGCCATGGGTGGCCGGAGGGGTCGCGGTGATCCAGACAGGGGTGCTCATGGGACCTCCTTGACGCTGTGGTGCGGTGAGCTTCGGCGAGGTGTGCGGCTTCAGCGAGGTTCGAAATGGAAGGAGCGGATGAAGCAGTCACGGGGCTGTTCGACGGCGTAGACGATGCATTCGAAGAGAGCCTGGGTGGTGAGCTTCTCGTCCGGTGCTATTCCGTCCGGATTCGATCCGTCCCATTCCGCGAACCGCGGATCCGAGGTGGAGAAGTCGGGCGGGAAGAGCGAGAAGACCCGGACGCCGGAAGGGCGGAGGCGCCGCGAGAGAATGTCGGCGAAGCCCGCCTGCGCGCTTTTCGCCGCCCAGAACGCCTCATGGGCCGCGCCCGCGGCGGCGGAGGCTCCCTCGGCGTCCCGCACGGCGACCATGTTGACGATGTCGGGCCGCAGCGAGCCGCGTAGCAGCGGCAGGAAGTGCTTGACCATCAGGACGGTGCCGCCGGCCGTCGACTCGATCGTCTCCACGATCTGGTCGTCGCTGGCCGCCTCCAGGTCCATGCCGTCGAGCCAGCGGGCGCCGTTGTTCACCAGCAGATCGACCCGGTCGGTGCGTTCGCCGACCCGCGCCGCGAACTCGCGGATCTCGGCGGGCCTGCTGAGGTCGCAGCCGAACGCGTGGATACGGTCGCGGGCTGAGCCCATGACCTCGGTACGGGTCCGCTCGGCGGCCTCGACGGTGCGGGCCGAGACATAGACCTCGGCGCCGAGATGCGCGAATCCGACGGCGAGCGCGCGGCCGAAATAGCGGGACGCTCCGGTCACGACGACACGCAGATTCTCGAATTTCATGCTCGTCCGCTCTCCCCATGGATACCGGTTGCCGGTCGAATTCAGCGTGGCAGAGGAATCGGCGTCGGAGCGTCGTGAGAGGGGTGCGCGTTCACGCCGTTGCGTGGATACGCCACGGCAGTTCCAGCCTCGCGAGCACGGTCGCGCGCTTGTGGTGGACGGCGACTCCGCGGGCGTCGGCGGAGACGGCGACGGGTGCGCCGGGGGTGCGCACGGGGCCGTCCAGGGCCGGTACGACGGTATCGGGCAGCGCGGCCGCGGCGGCGAGCGCCGCGGCGCCGGTGAGCGCGAGCCGGGGGTGCCAGCCGCCGACGGTCAGGGCGCGGACGGCGATCCCTCCGGGCCCGGCCGTGAACGCGGCGATCTTGGGCAGGGCGGAGTGCGGCGCGTGACCGAGCGCCCGCGCGGCCTGGGCCCGCAGCGCGAGGAGCCGCCGGAGGGTGCCGTCCCCGGCCCGGAACAGCCCCTCGGCGCCAGGGATCCCGAGGTGAACGGCGTCGACGAAGGCGTACGGATTCCCGTACCGGACGAGGGAGACGGGCAGCCCTCCGAGGATGTCGACCGGCCGGCCGGTGGGGAGGGTCCCGGGGGCGTCGGGCGGCCGGAGGAAGCGGAGGGTGCGGGTGGCGCCGTCCGCCTCCGGTGCGCACCGGACGTCGTCGCCCGTCGTGACGGCGTGGACGGTGACCGGCCCCGGGCGGGCGGACGCCACCACGCAGGCGAGCAGGGAGTGGCCGCAGCCCGTGCGGAAGTCGAAGCCGCCGTCCGGGAGGGCCTGGACGAAGCGGTAGTCCAGATCGCGGCCGGGGCGGGCGGAGGCCCCGTACAGTGCGATCTTGTTCAGCCGGGCGTACGGCGTCCGCGCGAGGGAGCGGCGCAGCGCGCCCAGCTCGTCGCGCAACGCCAATGCTCCGCCGGGGAGTTGTGACAGCTCCACGACGAGCGTGGGTCCGGGCGCGTCCTCGGCCCGCACGACGGCGGCGGCCACCACGGGCGGCAAGCCGGCGCCACGGGGCGCGGCGTCCTGATCGCGGCGCGGCGCGGCGGACGCCGGGGCGCCGCTCGGACGCGGCGCGCCGGCCGAGCGGTCGGGACCCGTGCCGGCCTCATGCCGCACAACCCACCGGGATCCTCATGCCCTGCACCACGTCCGACCACAGCTCGTGCACGGCCAGCCCCCACAGGGCCGACGCGTCGCGCTGCGAAGGCCGTTCGAGCTGGCGGGCGAGGAGCTTCTGGACGCGGTCGGCGCGGACCTTGCCGCCCAGGACCAGGCGGGCCGGGGAGAGGAGTTCGCGGACCGTGTCGAGCAGCGGGCTGCCGGGGGTCAGCATGGCCGCGATCGGCAGCGTGAACGGCTGCTTGGGGCGCGCGAGGACCGTGGGCGGCAGCAGATCGGCCCCGGCCTCGTACAGCGCCCGCTTCCCGCGCAGCGCCGCCGGGGACAGCGAGCGGGCGTGCGCGACCACCCGCGGCTGACAGAACGGCAGCCGCGCCTCGACCGCCCACGCCATCGACAGATGGTCCACGCGCCGCAGGTGGTACGCGGGCAGCCGCCAGCGCGTCTCGAACCCCGTCATCGCCACCATCCGGTCCGCGCCGGCCGCCTCCGCCGAGCGCAGCTCCTGCTCGATCCGGTCGGCCGCCGATCCCTGGTCGGCGATGAACGCGCGGTAGGACGAGGTGTAGAGGTGCTCGCGCAGCAGCCGCGGCGCCGCCGACAGCGCGTCCGCGTACGCCCCCGCCCAGTCCGCGCCGGCCGGTCCCGCCGGCGCGGCGAGCGCCGCGCGCATCCGCTCGTACCCGCCGAAGAGTTCGTCCGCGCCGTCCCCCGCGAGGGCCACGGTGAAGCCGGCCTCCCGTACCGCGCGGAACAGCGCGTAGGTGGAGAGCGCGATGGGATCGGCGTTGGGCTGGCCGAGGTGGCGGACGGTACGCGTGAGGAGCGAGGGGAGCTCGTCGAGGTCGAGCGCGACCTCGTGGTGGGTGGTCCGGGCGCGGCGGGCGACCGAACGGGCGTACGCGGACTCGGAGTCGGGCCACTTGCCCCGGTAGGTGAGGTGGAAGGTGTGCAGCGGCGGTGCGTCGGTCTCCCGGGCGTGTTCGGCGGCGAGCGCGGTGACGAGCCCGGAGTCGAGACCGCCGCTCGTGATCGCGCAGACGGGCACCTCGGCCCGGGCGAGCCGCCGCACCTCGCTGCGCAGCACGTCCTGCGTGTCGCCGGCGGGCGAGGCCGGGTGCGGGGTGCGGCGCCGTACGTACGGCGGGCGTCCCGGCCGTACGACGGCGGTGGCGCCGGGCGGGAGCACCTCGACGCCGTCGAGGGCGGTGCGGGCGGAGAACGACGTACGGGTGGCGAGGACGGTGTCGAGGGAGTCCTCGCGCGGGGCGATCCGTACCCCTTCGAACGCGAGGAGGGCGGGGATCTCGGAGGCGAAGCGGGTGGAGCCGTCGGCGGGGTCGTGGTGCCAGTGGACGGGCTTCATGCCCATGTCGTCGACGGCGAGGACGAGTCGGGTCCGCCCCGGCCTGAGGTCGAGGACCGCGACGGCGAACATGCCGTCGAGGTGGTCGGCGAACGCGGGGCCGTACTCCGCGTACAGCGCGGGCAGCACGGTGCCGTCGCAGCGGTCGGGGAAGCGGTGTCCGCGGGCGGCGAGGTGGCGGCGCAGAGAGGCGTGGTTGTAGATCTCGCCGTTGAGGACGGCGAGGACCCCGGGCAGATGCGGCAGCCGGTAGGGCTGCTGTCCGCCGCAGGGGTCGGTGACGGCGAGCCGGTCGCACCCCAGTGACCAGCCGGGCCCGCTGAGCACCTGGTGCTCGTCGGGGCCGCCGTGCCGCTGACGGGCCGACACCGCCGAGAGCTCGGCCGGCTCGGGGCGGGCCGCCGACCCGGCGGCGAAGGAGCCGAGGATCCTGCACATACCGGTCACCCTCCAAGCAGTTCATCCGGCACTACCAATAATTTGAATCTACCAAGCTTTTGAATGGCGCGTAAGTGCCATGTCCTGTTCACGCCACGGCTTGGCCTTGCGACGCCCTCCGCGCCCCAACAGGCTGACCCCATGGAGGACTTCGACCACACCGATCGCACCGCCCCCGCGTCCCTGCTCGTGGTGGCCGCACACCCGGACGACATCGAGTTCTGCGTCAGCGGCACGGTCATGCAGTGGATCGAGCGCGGCACCCGCGTCACGTACTGCATCGTCACGGACGGCGGCGCCGGCGGTTACGACGAACAGCTCCCGCGCCAGGCGATGGCCGACCTGCGCCGCGCCGAACAGGTCCACTCCGCCAAGCTCAGCGGCGTCGCGGACGTCCGCTTCCTCGGCTACCCCGACAGCTTCGTGGAACCGAGCGTGGAACTCCGCCGCGACCTGTGCCGGATCATCCGCGACGTGCGCCCGCAGCGGGCGATCATCCCCTCCCCCGAGATCAACTGGGCGCGCGTGGCCGACCTCCACCCCGACCACCGCGCGGTCGGCGACGCCTGCCTCCGCGCGATCTACCCCGAGGCCCGCAACCCCTTCGCCCATGCCTCCCTCCTCAAGGAGGAGGGCCTGGAGCCGTGGATCGTCCACGAGCTCTGGCTGATGACGGGCCCGACACCCAATCAGTACGTCGACGTCACCCCGGTCTTCGACCGCAAGGTCGAGGCCCTGCGCATCCACACCTCCCAGACCGCCCACTTCGACGACCTGGCGGGGCTGCTGCGGGACTGGCTGAGCGAACACGCGAGGGCGGGCGGGCTGCCGACGGGCCGGATGGCGGAGGCGTTCCAGATCGTGCACATCGACTGAACCCCGGCCGGATGCCCTACCGTGGCCCGGGGCGTACCCACGGAGGTACGGGACGACAGGCTGGGGGACATGTGAACGTCGCACCGGTGATTCATCGAGGCATACGGCTCGGGGTGCGCATCGCCGTGGGGCCCGCGGGGTTCTTCGGGCTGTTGTGGCTCGTGTACGCCGTCGCCTGGCTCTTCACCGGGATGCGCGGGGACGCCTTCGCAGGCATCCTGCGCGGCGTCGTGGCGGTCGGCGGGACGATGACGGTGGGCGTGCTGCTCGGCGCCACCACCGGGGCCGCGCTCGCCCTGGCACCCGACCGGCTCACCGCCCGGGCGCCGCTGCGGGGACTGCTCGCCGGAGCCGTCGCGAGCGCACTCTTCCTGCCCGAGACGCTGGTCGTGGCGTTCGCCACCGGCTTCGGCTTCCTGCCGACCCTGCTCACCGTGCTCGCCACACCGATCGTCGGCGCCGTGGCGGCGGCCCACAGCGGCGACGTCGTCGGCCGGACCCGCCATCACCCCTGGCTGTGGGACCGAACGCACCAGCGGGCGGACTCACCGGCCGCCACGCCCGCCTGACCGATGCCGTGGGGCGACGGGTGTCGCCGGTCCGGTCGTGACGTTCCGGCCGCGAACCTACGATGGAGGTATGTCGACGCTCTCCCTCTGGTCGCGTGACTCCGTGCTCTCGATCGGCTCGGTGGGGTCCTGCCTGTCGATCGGTTCGGTCGGCTCGGTGCTCTCCGTCGGATCCGTCGGCTCGGCCGTTTCCGTCGCCTCGATCGGATCCTGGCTGA
The DNA here is from genome assembly GCF_042794475.1 of Streptomyces sp. NPDC056527. Taxonomy (NCBI): domain Bacteria; kingdom Bacillati; phylum Actinomycetota; class Actinomycetes; order Kitasatosporales; family Streptomycetaceae; genus Streptomyces; species Streptomyces sp. NPDC056527. The sequence goes on along the minus strand of NZ_JBHTTQ010000120.1, from coordinate 730 downwards.
GTACGGGCTCCCTGCTGTCCGCGCAGTCCTGCTGGTCGGTGATGTCCTGGCGCTCCCGCTGCGGGGTCATGGCCGCCGGAACGCTCACCGCGGTCGCGCTGGTCGCCGCCCGGGGCTCCACCGGCCTCAGCGGCACGCCGGCACGGGCGTCACGCCGGGGACACCCGTGAGCGGCACGTCCAGGGACCGGCCCTCCACGCTCGACCGCACCGCGCCCGCGCCGCCGGACAGCAGCGCCCGCCCCGCGCGAACCATGCGCCGAACGGCGTGAGTTGACCGCCCGGTCGGCACGCCGGCGCACATGTAGGCTCGGCCGATGACCTTGGAATGGGAACAGGTAATCGTCCACTCGGTGGACCCGGCGGCGTTGGGGCAGTGGTGGGCCGACGCCCTTGGCTGGGTCGTGGTCCACTCCTCCGATGACGAGTTCGAGATCCGCCCGGCGCCGGATCGCCTGCCGGGGTTGGATTTCGTCCGGGTCGCGGAGACCGAGAAGGCGAAGAGCCGGCTGCACCTCGACTTCAGGCCCGACGACCAGGACGCCGAGGTGGCTCGTCTCGTCGCCCACGGCGCACGGCATGCCGACATCGGCCAGGGCGAGCAGTCGTGGGTCGTCCTGGCCGACCCCGAAGGCAACGAGTTCTGCGTTCTCGCCCCGCGGCGTCCGTAACCGGGCCTTCTCGCTCACGGGCGACCGTGAGCCCGGGGCTGTCCGGCGAGACCGCCGGAC
>NZ_JBHTTQ010000119.1:0-20730 GCF_042794475.1 Streptomyces sp. NPDC056527 | reverse complement strand
AGGCAATATTTTATTATGCTCTTTGTGGTGTGCTTGTTTTTTTTTTTAAGACACCGGGGGGTGTGGCGGGGCAGTCTAATGCGGGACGGGCCTTCCGCATTCCCGGCCTTCCGGCCGCACGCGGCAGTCCCTCACGCCGCCGTCCGCATCTCCGGGCGCAGCGGCCACGCCGGATCCACCGTCTCCGGCGTCCCGTTGCGCGTGAACCACGCCTGCAGCCCGCGCGCCTGCGCCGCATGCCACACCGCCTGCAAGGTGTGCAGCTCCGCCGGCGACAGCCGCTCGAGACGGGACGTGAAACGCCGCGCCACCGCCCGTACGACATCCAGCGCCGCCGTCGCGTCGGCCGCCGCGTCGTGCGCGCCGTCCAGCTCCACGCCGTACTGCGCGCACAGATCCGTCAGCGTCCGACGGCCCTTGCGATAGCGGTCCAGATGCTTGTCGAGCACCCGCGGATCCAGCACGCACAGCGACGCGTTCTCCAGATAGCGCCCCAGCGAGGAGGCGCGATGGCGCCGGAGCTCGCGGTCCAGGATCGTCAGATCGAAGGGCGCGTTCATCACCACCAACGGCCTGCCCGCCGCACACTGTTCGGCGAGCGCCCGCCCCAACTCCTCCATCACGGGCGCGGGCCAGCGCCCGTTCCGCTGCAGATGTTCATCCGTCAGACCATGGACCGCCGTGGCCGCAGCGGGCACCGGAACCCCGGGATTGACCAGCCAGCGCGTCACCCGCGGACGCCCCCCGGCAGTGTCCTGGACGACGAGGGCGGCCGAGACGATCCGGTCCTCCTCGACGTCCACTCCTGTGGTCTCCGTGTCGAATGCGGCCAGGGGCCCGTCGTACCAGTGCGTCGTCATCCCCGAACTCCTCGCACCTATGCGGCAGATGGCGATCCCCCTGCCCGAATCGGTGATACCCGGGCTGTTTGCCCCGTACGCGGACCGGTGACAACACAGATGACGGGGAAGGGAATTGACATGGCGCTCGCCCAGCCCGAATCGGGAGGGCTGCCGCCCCAGCGGGCAGCACCGCTGCGCGGCTCACTCGCCACCACCGCCTGCATGGAGACGCTCCAGGTCGGGTATCTCCACGCGGTCGCGGCGGCGGCGGGCTGTTCGCTGTCGCAGCCCTTTCCGGACAACGGCATCGACTGGCACGTGAGCCACAGCGCTCCCGGCCACACCGTCGACGACGAAGTGACCATCAAGGTGCAGCTCAAGTGCACCTACCAGCTGGCGCCGCGGCCGCCCGGGCCCGCGTTCTCCTTCACCCTCGACAACGACCACCTGGTGAAGCTGGCGCGGACCCCCGTCTCGGTGCACAAGATCCTGGTCGTGATGATCGTGCCGCGCTCCCAGGACGACTGGCTGCGGGCCGGCCACGACCGGCTCGACCTGCGGCACTGCTGCTACTGGACCAACCTGGCCGGCCACCCGGTCACGGGACGGCGCAGGACGACCGTGCGCATACCCACGGCACGGATCTTCGACGACCGGGCGCTCTGCGAGATCATGACCCGGGTCGGCGTGGGAGGGAGACCTTGATGCACCGGCCGATCGAGGAACCAGGAGGCGGGTCCGGCTTCGGGCCCGCGCTGCCGCCGTTCCGTCCTCACCCCACCTCCGGCGACCTGCCCGGCGGCCCCTGGGCCGAGCCCGGGGGCGCGCCGGACCCCGGACGGGTCGACCCGCTCGTCCTCGGCGCCCTTCTCGCCCGGCACGGCTGGCGGCGACGCGGCGGGGCCGCGGGCCGCTACAGCCGCTGGACCCCTCCCCTGTCGGGCGGCTCGACCGGCGCCACGAGCCTGCTCGTGCCCGAGAGCCGCGCCTTCCCCGACTGCGAGGACCTGCTCGGCGAGGCGCTCACCGCCCTCCAGCACAGTTCGGCGCCCTCCGCCCGGGAGGTACTGGTCGGGCTGACCGTGCCCAGCGACGAGATCCGCTGGTGGCGCGACGTGCCGCCCGGACCCGCGGGCACCGTCCCCTGGACCGTCCAGGAGCAGCTCAGGTCGGCCGCCCGCCAGCTCCTCCTCGCCGGCGCGCTCGCCGTCCGAGGCCGCGCCGGGTACTACGGCGCCCGGCACCGCCGCCAGGCCCAGGCGTCCCTGGAGGCCGTGGTCGTGGGGGCGGCGCCGGGCGGCCGGGGGCTGACCGCGTTCGTCCCCGTCGACCCCGGCCGGGCGATCGCCGTACGGCTCTACCACGCGCTCTACGCGGCCCGGGAGGCCACCGACTACCAGCGGGCGACCGGAGGCATGGAGGCGTTCGACGCGGCGGTGGAGGCCGGGGTGAGCCGCGAGCTCACCGAGGCCCTGGTGGCGCTGGTGAGGGGCACCGAAGGGGCACGGATCGCACTGGAGTGGGCACCGGCGGCCGGGACCCCGGCGGGCTGCGCGCCACGGCCCGAACCCGTCGAGTTCTCGGCCGGCGATCTGCCCGCCCTGCGCGAGGCCGGCGCCCGCTATCTGACCGACGAGCCGTCCGTACCGGTACGGATCACCGGCGCCGTCGTCCGGATGCGCCGTTCCGGCCCGCGCGGCGAGGGAACCGTCCGCTTGCGGGTCCTGGGCGGTGCCGAGGTGCCGCACGTGCGGGTCACCCTGGACGAGGAGGCGTACCGCACCGCGGGCCACGCCCATCTCGTGGGGCTGCCGATCCGGGTCGTGGGACGGCTGGAGAGCCGAGGAGGCTTCCGGCGGCTGACCGATGCCTCCGGTGTGGTGCCGGTACAGGTCGACGAGGCGGAGCGGGACCGGCTGATGAAGTCCCTCCACGAGAACCTCGACTTCTTCGAGGAGGCCTGCGGCCCCGGCGAGTGAGCGAGAGGCAGGACCGGCTGCCCCGAACGCATGGATCCGGCGCCCCCGGTCCCCGCGAGTGGGCCGAAGGGCGCGCTGGGGGAACAGCCCCGAGCACGGTCGGGGCTGTGAGTCCGGCTCTCGGCGCCCGGTGCGAGTCCCCCGTCGAAGGCAGGGGGAGAACCGAGCCCTTAGGATTTAGGCGCGCGGCACCTCGTCTCTGCCGTGCACCGCCGACGCCGGCACTTCGTGTCTGCCTGCGCCCTTATGGAAAGAGCATCCGTGTCTGATGTCCGTGTGACCGTCCAGTCCGCCTCAGGAGCCGAGGATCGGGCGGTGAGCGCGGGCACCACCGCCGGCGCGCTGTTCGCCGACGACCGGTCCGTGATCGCCGCCCGCGTCGGCGGTGAGCTGAAGGACCTCACCTACGTCGTCGCCGAGGGCGATGTCGTCGAGCCCGTCGAGATCTCGTCCCCGGACGGCCTCGACATCCTGCGCCACTCCACCGCCCACGTCATGGCCCAGGCCGTGCAGGAGCTCTTCCCCGAGGCCAAGCTGGGCATCGGCCCGCCGGTGCGTGACGGCTTCTACTACGACTTCGACGTCGAGAAGCCGTTCACCCCCGAGGACCTCAAGGCCGTCGAGAAGAAGATGCAGGAGATCCAGAAGCGGGGGCAGCGCTTCTCCCGCCGCGTGGTGACCGACGAGGCCGCCCGCGAGGAGCTCGCGGACGAGCCGTACAAGCTGGAGCTCATCGGCATCAAGGGCTCCGCCTCGACCGACGACGGCGCCAGCGTCGAGGTCGGCGGCGGCGAGCTCACCATCTACGACAACCTGGACGCCAAGACCGGCGAGCTGTGCTGGAAGGACCTCTGCCGAGGCCCCCACCTGCCCACCACCCGGAACATCCCGGCGTTCAAGCTGATGCGCAACGCCGCCGCCTACTGGCGCGGCAGCGAGAAGAACCCGATGCTCCAGCGCATCTACGGCACCGCCTGGCCGTCGAAGGACGAGCTGAAGGCCCACCTCGACTTCCTCGCCGAGGCCGAGAAGCGCGACCACCGCAAGCTCGGCAACGAGCTCGACCTCTTCTCCATCCCGGACGAGATCGGCTCCGGCCTCGCCGTCTTCCACCCCAAGGGCGGCATCATCCGCCGGGTCATGGAGGACTACTCGCGCAAGCGCCACGAGGAGGAGGGCTACGAGTTCGTCTACTCGCCGCACGCCACCAAGGGCAAGCTGTTCGAGAAGTCGGGCCACCTCGACTGGTACGCCGAGGGCATGTACCCCCCCATGCAGCTCGACGAGGGCGTGGACTACTACCTCAAGCCCATGAACTGCCCGATGCACAACCTGATCTTCGACGCGCGCGGGCGTTCCTACCGTGAGCTGCCGCTGCGCCTCTTCGAGTTCGGCACCGTGTACCGGTACGAGAAGTCCGGCGTCGTGCACGGCCTGACCCGGGCCCGCGGCTTCACCCAGGACGACGCGCACATCTACTGCACCAAGGAGCAGATGGCGGAGGAGCTCGACAAGACCCTCACCTTCGTCCTGAACCTGCTGCGCGACTACGGTCTGACCGACTTCTACCTGGAGCTGTCCACCAAGGACCCGGAGAAGTTCGTCGGCTCGGACGAGATCTGGGAGGAGGCCACCGCGGTCCTCCAGCAGGTCGCCGAGAAGCAGGGCCTCCCGCTCACCCCCGACCCGGGCGGCGCCGCCTTCTACGGCCCGAAGATCTCCGTGCAGGCGCGCGACGCCATCGGCCGCACCTGGCAGATGTCGACCGTGCAGCTCGACTTCAACCTGCCGGAGCGCTTCGACCTGGAGTACACCGGCCCCGACGGCACCAAGCAGCGTCCGGTCATGATCCACCGCGCGCTGTTCGGCTCCATCGAGCGCTTCTTCGCGGTGCTGCTCGAGCACTACGCGGGCGCCATGCCGCCGTGGCTGGCCCCCGTGCAGGCGACCGGCATCCCGATCGGCGACGCGCACATCCCGTACCTGCAGGAGTTCGCCGCCAAGGCGAAGAAGCAGGGGCTGCGCGTCGAGGTCGACGCCTCCTCGGACCGGATGCAGAAGAAGATCCGCAACGCGCAGAAGCAGAAGGTCCCGTTCATGATCATCGCGGGTGACGAGGACATGGCCGCCGGCGCCGTCTCCTTCCGTTACCGCGACGGTTCGCAGGAGAACGGCATCCCGGTCGACGAGGCCATCGCCAAGATCGCCAAGATCGTCGAGGAGCGCGTCCAGGTCTGACCGTCCGCGACGTGACTCAGGAGGCCCCCGGGGAATCCCCCGGGGGCCTCTTCTCGTCCTCCCGCTTGAAGGACTGGATCAGCCAGGACGAGAACGAACCCGTCACGGCTCCGATCAGCGCGACTCCGCACGCCATCAGCCCCACCGCGATGGTCCGGCCGATCGGGGTCACCGGCGTCACGTCCCCGTACCCCACCGTCGTCAGCGTCTCTGCGGCCCACCAGACCGAGTCGCCGAAGGTGCGGATGGTGGCACCCGGGACTCCGCGCTCGTGCTGGAAGACGGCGAGCGCGCACGCGAACCCGAGGAGGGTCACGGTGAGACTGGAGTAGGTCATGACCCGTGCGTAGAGGCTGAGACGCGGCTGGTCGCGGCGGCGCTGGATCTGGTCGTAGATCTTCACCATCTGCAGGGGCCGCAGCAGCGGCAGCACCAGGATCACGGTGCCCAGGAGATGCGCGCGGACGAAGCGCAGCGGGCCGAGGCCGCTGAGCCGGAACCGTACCGCGTAGTCGACGATGAAGACGCCCCAGGCCATGAGCGTGATCGCCAGACAGAGGTCCAGCCAGGCCTGGTCGAGACCGTGGGCCAGGACGCGCACCGCGTACCCGAGGAGGAAGAGCAGGGACGCCACCGCGAGCGGTGTCTCCATGCGCCGGTCCCAGCGCTCTTGCCTGTCCTGCCTCTCGTTCATCGGATCAGCATCTCCGAGGCGGGGTGATCAACGCCCCGGCGACACGTTCCGAACGGGCGAAGCAATATGCTGCACAGCATGACGATTGAGCCGGAGCAGCAGATCGGAGTGGGGACGCAGGACGCGTTCCAGCGCCTGTGGACGCCTCACCGGATGGCGTACATCCAGGGCGAGAACAAGCCGACCGGGCCAGGGGCCGAGGACGGCTGTCCCTTCTGCACGATCCCGGCGAAGTCGGACGAGGACGGGCTCGTGATCGCACGCGGCGAGAAGGTCTACGCCGTGCTCAATCTCTACCCGTACAACGGCGGACATCTGATGGTCGTGCCGTACCGTCACGTCGCCGACTACACGGATCTCGACGCGGAGGAGACCGCCGAGCTCGGCGAGTTCACCAAGCGGGCGATGATCGCGCTGCGCTCCGCGTCCGGCGCACACGGCTTCAACATCGGCATGAACCAGGGCTCGGTCGCGGGCGCCGGGATCGCCGCCCATCTGCACCAGCACGTGGTGCCCCGCTGGGGCGGCGACACCAACTTCATGCCGGTCGTCGGTCACACCAAGGTGCTGCCGCAGCTCCTCGCCGACACCCGCACCATGCTCGCCGCCGCCTGGCCGGCCTCGTCCGAGCTCGCCTGAGGCGAGCCCGGCACTCCCGGCCGCCGGGCGCCCCGGGTCCCGGCGCCTACGCGTCGTAGATGTCGGCCTTCTTCGGGCCCGGGTCCTGGATGGCGCCGCTCAGGATCAGCGAGCGGTTGGTGAAGCGCTCCGTGTCCACGCCGTGCTCGTCGAGCACCTTGATCGTCGCGGCGTGGACCGCGCGCATCACCGGCGTCGCCGTGCGGATGGCGTCGTCGGCCATGAAGCGGTGCCGCCAGGGCTGCGCCGCCCAGGCGTGCCGCAGCCCGAAGGGCTCGGGCAGGACGAGCTTGCCGCCGAGGAAGTCCAGGACCGGCGGGAACCAGGTCAGCGGGGCGCGGACGGCGAGGCGGACCACCTCGTCGGTGTCGACCAGCGGCAGCTGGATCTCCCTGGTCTCCCAGAACCGGACGGTCTTGGAGACCTCCTTGGTCTTCGCCTTGGGCTTGGTGGTGAAGAGGGAGTGGACCGGCCCCAGGGCGTGACCGGTTACCTCCACCCGCAGCGTGTGCAGCAGCGAGGTGACCGTGATCATCATGGTGAGGACCAGCTGGCCGTCCCAGAGCGTGAACTGCACCCCCAGGTAGTGGCGGTTGCCGCTGCCGAACTGCTGGTCGTTGCAGATGCGCTGTATCTCGTGCGGCTTCACCTGGAAGTGGACGATGTTCTCGCCGTCGGGGCGGGCGACCTCGTCGGCGCCCTCGCCGACCGGCGAGACGATCCAGTGCTTGACGGTCGGCTTGGGGAAACCGGTCTTGAGGGAGCCGCGCTCCAGGAGCGTGAGCTGGTCATGGATCTTCCGTACGACGTCCCAGGCGCGGAAGTCGTGGATCTCCGTGCCGTCCTTGGGGACCAGCTCCTCGGCGAGCGTCCAGCTGCCCCAGCGCGTACCCATGCCCAGTATTCCCTTGGGGCCCGCGTAGAAGACGACGTTGGACTGCTGCTCGGCGGTGAGCTTCTCCAGGTTCTGCCGGAGGGACTCGGCCGCCTTCTCGGTCGGATCCTGGGGGACGGCCTCGGGGACCTTGGCACCGATGCCGCCGCCGCTCAGCAGCGCGGTCCAGCGCTCGCGCAGATCCTTGGCCGTGGACTCGCAGACCCGCTTGGCCAGGAACCAGCCGGCGACCGGGGCCACGATCATGGCCCGCAGGTAGATCGACAGCAACCCGTCGATCGGCAGCTTGATCATGACGATGACGGCGAGCAGGCCTGCGCCGACCAGAAGCCCCGTGCCGACGGCGCTGGTGCGCTTGTTCTCCGTGCCGGCGACCATGCGGCGCAACTGGATGACGCCGAGCCAGAGCAGCAGTCCGGGCAGGAAGAGGATGCCGAAGACCAGGGTGATCAGCGTCAGCCTGGTGTCCCGCTGCTTGCGGATCCCGGTGGCGGCCAGGCAGTGCTCGACCACGGGCTGCGGTTCGGTGCCGAAGGACTGGATCAGCGGCTTGCGGGCGCCGCCGAGCGTCCGTACCTGCACCGCGCGCGAGAAGGCCTCACCGAGGTCCGGGCGGAAGAGCTTCTTCCACTTGCCTTCCTTGACCGTCGACTTGTGCCAGTCGTTGTTGGCGTTGAGGATCTCCTCGACCGGGCCGTCGCGGTACGCGGCGGAGGCGAGGGCGTGCGTCGCCGCCGTCTGTCCGTCGGAGCCCTGGAGGGGAATCTGCGCCCCGGGTCCGAAGCTGCCCATCGTCACCTGATGCCCCCATCGCCGCGTGCCCGCGTGGTTCACCGCGTATCCCTCTGCGGCCTGTTCCCAACTACCGCGCCCCGCACACCTGCTGAGCTGGGCACCACAGCGTAACCGGGTACCGGAGGATGCGTCACGGGTCGGCCGGATGCCGCCCGTCCGAGGGGAGTCGGACGGGCGACATCCGGCCGTGGGGGAGGGGGTGCGAGTTACGGGAGGTGACTAGGCTCCTTTCTCCGCCTGTCCGCGGATCCTGTCCGCGAGATGGGGCGGCATGGCCTCGTGTCGGGCGTACGAGCGGTCGAAGCGGCCGGTGCCGTGCGAGACGGAGCGGAGGTCGACCGCGTACCGGCCGATCTCGATCTCAGGGACCTCGGCCCTCACCAACGTCCGCCCGGGGCCTGCCTGTTCGGTCCCGACGACCCGCCCGCGCCGCCCCGACAGATCGCTCATCACCGGCCCCACGTACTCGTCCGGGACGAGGACCTGGACCTCGGCCACCGGCTCCAGGAGCTGGATGCTCGCCTCGGCGGCCGCCTCGCGCAGCGCGAGCGCGCCCGCCGTCTGGAAGGCGGCGTCGGAGGAGTCGACGGAGTGGGCCTTGCCGTCGCGCAGCGTCACCCGCACGTCGACCAGCGGGTATCCGGCGGCGACTCCTCGCGCCGCCTGGGCGCGCACCCCCTTCTCCACGGAGGGGATGAACTGGCGCGGCACCGCCCCGCCCACCACCTTGTCGACGAACTCGATGCCGCTGCCCGGGGGAAGGGGCTCGACGTCGATCTCGCAGATCGCGTACTGGCCGTGGCCGCCGGACTGCTTCACATGCCGGCCCCGACCGGCCGAAGGCCCGCCGAAGGTCTCACGGAGCGACACCTTGTGCGGTACGGCGTCCACCTGCACCCCGTACCGGTTGCGCAGCCGCTCCAGGGCCACGTCCATATGCGCCTCGCCGAGACACCACAGAACGACCTGATGGGTGTCCTGATTCTGCTCCAGGCGCATGGTGGGGTCCTCGGCGACGAGCCGGGCCAGACCCTGGGAGAGCCGGTCCTCGTCGGCCTTGCTGTGCGCCTCGATCGCGAGCGGGAGCAGCGGATCGGGCATCGTCCAGGGCTCCATCAGGAGCGGATCGTCCTTGGCGGAGAGGGTGTCGCCGGTCTCCGCGCGGCCGAGCTTGGCGACACAGGCGAGGTCGCCCGCGATGACCCGGTTGAGCGTGCGCTGCTGCTTGCCGAAGGGCGAGGTCAGCGCGCCGACGCGCTCGTCGACGTCATGGTCCTCGTGACCCCGGTCGGTCAGCCCGTGCCCCGAGACATGGACGGTCTCGTCGGGGCGCAGGGTGCCGGAGAAGACCCGGACCATCGAGATCCGGCCGACGTAGGGGTCGGAGGCGGTCTTCACGACCTCCGCGACGAGCGGGCCGTCGGGGTCGCAGGTGATCGGCGGGCGCGGGGCGCCGTCGGGGGTGGTGACGGCGGGGGCCTCGCGCTCCAGCGGGGTGGGGAAGCCGCCGGTGATCAGTTCGAGCAGCTCGACGGTGCCGAGGCCCTGCTTCCCGCCGTCCGTCGCGGGCGCCGCGGCCAGCACGGGATGGAAGGTGCCACGGGCGACGGCTTTCTCCAGGTCGTCGATGAGCGACTTGATGTCGATCTCCTCGCCGCCGAGATAGCGGTCCATGAGGGTCTCGTCCTCGCTCTCGGCGATGATCCCCTCGATCAGCCGGTTGCGGGCCTCCGCGATCAGCTCCTGCTGGTCGCCGTCCGGCGGGTTCTCCTGCCGCACGCCCGTGGAGTAGTCGAAGATCCGCTCCGAGAGCAGTCCGACCAGGCCGGTGGTCGGGGCGTGGCCGTCCGGTGCCTCCGCGCCGTGGACGGGCAGATAGAGCGGGAGCACGGCATCGGGGTCGTCACCGCCGAAGATCGACGCGCAGACAGAGGTCAGCTCGTCGAAGTCGGTGCGGGCCGTCTCCAGGTGGGTGACGACGATGGCGCGGGGCATCCCGACCGCCGCGCACTCCTCCCAGACCATGCGGGTCGACCCGGCGATCGCGTCGGCCTCCTGCGCGGCCGAGACGACGAAGAGGGCCGCGTCCGCCGCACGCAGACCGGCCCTCAGTTCCCCGACGAAGTCGGCGTATCCCGGTGTGTCGAGGAGATTGATCTTGCACCCGCCCCATTCGAGAGGGACGAGCGAGAGCTGTACGGAACGTTGCTGGCGGTGCTCGATCTCGTCGTAGTCGGAGACCGTGCCGCCGTCCTCGACGCGTCCGGCCCGGTTGACCGCCCCCGCGGTCAGCGCGAGCGCCTCGACGAGCGTCGTCTTTCCCGATCCGCTGTGGCCGACCAGCACCACGTTCCGTACGGCCGAGGGCCGGTCGGCCGTTGGAGCCCTGCCGGCGGCTCCGGAGTGTGCGTTCGCCTTGTCGCCCATGGTGTGTTCCTCCCGATCGCTTGCACCGGGCGCGCGGCGTGGGCCGCCCGCACGGTGCGGCGGGGCGCGGGCGCGGGGGAGTCGGCGCGGGAGGGGATCGCGTGCAGCTCCGGCGATGCCCGCGGTGGTTCTTCGAGCTTTGCACCGACGTCAGGGCGCGTCCATACGTCGTACACGACGCGACGGGGCGGGTGGCCGACGGAATGGCGGAGTGGTCCTGGCTACGATGGGCGGGCCGGTGGTCGTAGGGGCCGCGCGGCCCACCGAACCTCGGGAAGGCCATGCTGAACAAGTACGCGCGTGCATTTTTTACGCGTGTCCTCACACCGTTCGCCGCGTTTCTGCTCCGCCGGGGCGTCAGCCCCGACGCGGTCACGCTCATCGGCACGGCCGGAGTGATGGCGGGTGCACTGGTCTTCTTCCCCCGGGGGGAGTTCTTCTGGGGCACGATCGTCATCACGCTCTTCGTCTTCTCCGACCTCGTCGACGGCAACATGGCCCGCCAGGCCGGGATCTCCAGCCGGTGGGGCGCGTTCCTCGACTCGACCCTCGACCGGGTCGCCGACGGCGCCATCTTCGGTGGCTTCGCGCTCTGGTACGCGGGTACCGGCGACGACAACGTGCTGTGCGCGGTCTCGATCTTCTGCCTGGCCAGCGGCCAGGTCGTCTCGTACACCAAGGCACGTGGTGAATCGATTGGCCTGCCGGTGGCGGTCAACGGCCTGGTGGAGCGGGCCGAGCGGCTGGTGATCTCACTGGTCGCCGCGGGTCTCGCCGGACTGCACGCCTTCGGCGTGCCCGGCGTCGACGTGCTGCTGCCGATCGCGCTGTGGATCGTCGCCGTGGGCTCCGCGGTGACGCTGGGGCAGCGAGTGGTGACCGTACGACGCGAGTCGGCAGAGGCGGACGCGGCCGCGTCCGCCGCCGGGGGGAACGAGGCGACGACATGAGTGGCGCGAGCGGCATGAAGGACCGGCTGACCGACGGGCTGTACGGGCTCGGCTGGTCGACCGTGAAGAAACTGCCGGAGCCCGTGGCGACCGGGCTCGGCCGCCGGATCGCCGACTACGCCTGGAAGCGGCGTGGCAAGAGCGTGCTGCGCCTGGAGTCCAACCTCGCGCGCGTGGTCCCCGACGCGACGCCCGAGCGGCTCGCCGAGCTGTCGAAGGCCGGGATGCGCTCGTACATGCGGTACTGGATGGAGTCCTTCCGGCTGCCGACCTGGAGCAAGGAACGCGTCGACACCGGCTTCGACATCAAGGACGTCCACCACCTCACGGACGGTCTGGCCTCGGGGCGCGGGGTCATACTCGCGCTGCCGCACCTGGCCAACTGGGACCTCGCGGGCGTGTGGGTGACCCGCTCGCTCGGCGTGCCCTTCACCACGGTCGCGGAGCGGCTCAAGCCGGAGACGCTGTACGACCGGTTCGTCGCCTACCGCGAGTCGCTGGGCATGGAGGTCCTGCCGCACACCGGAGGATCGGCCTTCGGCACGCTGGCTCGGCGGCTGCGGGCCGGTGGCCTGATCTGTCTGGTCGCCGACCGCGACCTGTCCGCGACCGGCATCGAGGTCACGTTCTTCGGCGAGACGGCGCGGATGCCGGCCGGCCCCGCGATACTCGCCCAGCAGACGGGCGCGCTGCTGCTGCCCGTGACCCTCTGGTACGACGACACCCCGGTCATGAAGGGGCGGGTGCACGCGCCCATCGACGTACCCGAGACAGGCAACCGGGCCGAGAAGACGTCCGTGATGACACAGGCGCTGGCCGATGCCTTCGCCGGCGGTATCGCCGACCACCCGGAGGACTGGCACATGCTGCAACGACTGTGGCTCGCTGATCTGGAGGAGCGCGGGGAGGAAGAGCGGACGTGAAGATCGGCATCGTCTGCCCGTACTCCTGGGACGTACCGGGCGGCGTCCAGTTCCACATCCGCGACCTGGCGGAGCACCTGATCCGGCTGGGTCACGAGGTGTCCGTCCTCGCGCCCGCCGACGACGACACGCCGCTGCCGCCGTACGTCGTCTCGGCGGGGCGTGCCGTGCCCGTGCCGTACAACGGCTCGGTGGCCCGGCTCAACTTCGGCTTCCTGTCGGCGGCGCGGGTGCGGCGCTGGCTGCACGACGGCACGTTCGACGTGATCCACATCCACGAGCCGGCCTCGCCCTCGCTGGGCCTGCTGAGCTGCTGGGCGGCGCAGGGGCCGATCGTGGCCACCTTCCACACCTCGAACCCGCGCTCGCGGGCGATGATCGCGGCCTACCCGATCCTGCAGCCCGCCCTGGAGAAGATCAGCGCGCGGATCGCGGTGAGCGAGTACGCGCGCCGCACCCTGGTCGAGCACCTGGGCGGCGACGCCGTCGTCATTCCCAACGGTGTCGACGTGGACTTCTTCGCGCGGGCCGAGCCGAAGAAGGAGTGGCAGGGCAACACGCTGGGGTTCATCGGGCGGATCGACGAACCGCGCAAGGGCCTCCCGGTCCTGATGAAGGCCCTGCCGAAGATCCTCGCCGAGCGGCCGGAGACCCGGCTCCTCGTCGCCGGGCGCGGCGACGAGGAGGAGGCGGTGGCCTCGCTGCCGCGCGAGATGCGCTCCCGCGTCGAGTTCCTCGGGATGGTCAGCGACGAGGACAAGGCGCGGCTGCTGCGCAGCGTCGACGTCTACGTGGCGCCGAACACGGGCGGCGAGAGCTTCGGGATCATCCTCGTCGAGGCGCTGTCGGCGGCAGCGCCGGTCCTCGCCTCGGACCTCGACGCCTTCGCCCAGGTCCTGGACCAGGGCGCGGCGGGCGAACTGTTCGCCAACGAGGACGCGGACGCGCTGGCCGACGCGGCGATCCGGCTGCTCGGGGACGAGGTGCGGCGCGACGAGCTGCGCAAGCGCGGCAGCGCGCACGTACGGCGCTTCGACTGGTCGACGGTGGGCGCGGACATCCTCGCGGTCTACGAGACGGTGACGGACGGCGCGGCCTCGGTGGCGACGGACGAACGCACGGGGCTGCGGGCCAGGTTCGGGCTGGCGTCGAGGGACTGAGAGAGGGCTTCGGGGCGCGGGCGGTCGCGGCATCCCGGCCCCGGGCCGGGCCGCCGGCCCGGATCGCGACCGAGTCCCGATCAGGCCCCGGTCTTCGACCCTTCCGAGGTCCGGTCTTCGGCCCTTCCCCGGGCCGGTCCCTGGGCGGGCCGGATCGCGGGGTCCTGATCGGAACCGGGGCCGCTGGCCCGGCTCGCTCCTCGGAGGGCCGGAGTCCGGTCCTGGCCGGTCCTGGCCGGTTCCGGCCGGGCCCGATCGCGGCCGTTCAGGGGCCGTTCGGTCCGGTGGCCTGGCACGCTGGGGCGATGACCTTACCGAGCGTGGAACCACTGGACCTGGGCCACTTCGTGCGGCCGGCCGAGGAGTGGGGCGGGCCGCACGCGCGCGTGGAGCCCGTACTCGCCTACCTCGTACGCCACGAGCACGGCACCCTCCTCTTCGACACCGGCATGGGGGAGGGCTCCCCGGAGACGGACGCGCACTACCGGCCCACCCGCCACCCCCTCCCCGCCGCCGCCCGCGACGTCGACCTCGTCGTCAACTGCCACCTGCACTTCGACCACATCGGCGGCAACCCGCTCTTCCCCGACACCCCCGTGCTCGTCCAGCGCAAGGAACTGGCCACCGCGCGGGCCGGCGACTACACGCTGGACTGGCTGCTCGACGGCGTCCGGTACCAGGAGATCGACGGCGAGCACGCGATCGCGCCCGGGATCACGGTCGTCCCCACACCCGGGCACACCGAGGGGCATCAGTCCCTGGTCATCGACCAGGGCGACCACGTCACGGTCCTCGCCGGGCAGGCGTACGACTTCGCGGCCGAGTTCGGCGTCCCGTACCGCCCCTGGCTCGACCGGCTCGCGGAGCTCTCCGACGGGCGGACGGCAAAGGTCCGGTTCGCCCACGACCGTGACCTGTGGGAAGGGGTCCTGCCGCCGCGGCGGTAGCCTGTGCGCCCGTGACCGAAACCCTGATCTGGACCGTCGCCGCGCTCATCGTGATCGGCCTGTACCTCAGCTGGACCGCCGGCCGCCTCGACCGGCTCCACGCGCGGATCGACGCGGCCCGGGCCGCCCTCGACGCCCAGCTGCTCCGCCGGGCCTCGGTCGCCCAGGAACTGGCCACGTCCGGTGTCCTCGACCCGGCCGCCTCGATCGTGCTCTACGAGGCCGCGCACGCCGCCCGGCAGGCCGAGGAGGACCACCGAGAGGTCGCCGAGAGCGAGCTGAGCCAGGCCCTGCGCGCCGTGTTCGGCGAGCCCGAGCAGGTCGAGGCCGTACGGGAGGCCCCCGGCGGCGAGGAGGCCGCCAACGAACTCGCGGCCGCCGTCCGCCGCGTACCGATGGCCCGCCGGTTCCACAACGACGCCGTACGCGCCGCGCGCGCCCTGCGCCGCCACCGCAAGGTGCGCTGGTTCCGGCTGGCCGGCCACGCTCCGTTCCCGCTCGCCTTCGAAATGGACGACGAACCGCCCGTCGCCCTTGCCGATCGCCCGGCCTGACCACCGTAACCTGCGAAAACAGCGAAAACGATCCACCGGCTCCACATTGGCCCTTGATGTGGACTGGTGGTGGCCTGTTTCCTCACTCTTGTCTCAACACCGCTTTCCCGAGTGAGGTCCTCGTGTCCACCACGCTTCCCAACAGCACCCAGTCTCCCGAGACCGGCACCGCGCGCGTCAAGCGCGGCATGGCCGAGCAGCTCAAGGGCGGCGTGATCATGGACGTGGTCAACGCCGAGCAGGCGAAGATCGCCGAGGACGCCGGCGCCGTGGCCGTCATGGCCCTGGAGCGGGTCCCCGCCGACATTCGCAAGGACGGCGGCGTCGCCCGCATGTCCGACCCGAACATGATCGAAGAGATCATCGGCGCCGTCTCGATCCCGGTCATGGCCAAGTCCCGCATCGGCCACTTCGTCGAGGCCCAGGTCCTGCAGTCCCTCGGTGTCGACTACATCGACGAGTCCGAGGTCCTCACCCCGGCCGACGAGGTCAACCACTCCGACAAGTGGGCCTTCACCACCCCCTTCGTCTGTGGCGCCACCAACCTGGGCGAGGCCCTGCGCCGCATCGCCGAGGGCGCGGCCATGATCCGCTCCAAGGGCGAGGCCGGCACCGGCAACGTCGTCGAGGCCGTCCGTCACCTGCGCCAGATCAAGAACGAGATCGCCAAGCTGCGCGGCTTCGACAACAACGAGCTGTTCGCCGCCGCCAAGGACCTGCGCGCCCCGTACGAGCTCGTCAAGGAGGTCGCCGAGCTCGGCAAGCTGCCGGTCGTGCTGTTCTCCGCCGGTGGTGTCGCCACCCCCGCCGACGCCGCGCTGATGCGCCAGCTCGGTGCCGAGGGCGTCTTCGTCGGCTCCGGCATCTTCAAGTCGGGCGACCCGGCCAAGCGCGCCGCCGCCATCGTGAAGGCCACCACCTTCTACGACGACCCGAAGATCATCGCGGACGCCTCCCGCAACCTGGGCGAGGCCATGGTCGGCATCAACTGCGACACCCTCTCCGAGTCCGAGCGCTACGCCAACCGCGGCTGGTAATCACCCATGAGCACACCCGTGATCGGTGTCCTGGCCCTCCAGGGCGACGTACGGGAGCACCTGATCGCCCTGGCCGCGGCTGACGCCGTGGCCAGGCCGGTCCGGCGCCCCGAGGAGCTCGCCGAGGTCGACGGCCTCGTCATACCCGGCGGCGAGTCCACCACCATCTCCAAGCTGGCCGAGCTCTTCGGCCTGATGGAGCCGCTGCGCGAGCGCATCGCCGCAGGACTGCCGGTGTACGGCACCTGCGCCGGACTGATCATGCTCGCCGAGAAGATCCTCGACCCGCGCTCGGGCCAGGAGACCTTCGGCGGCATAGACATGATCGTCCGCCGCAACGCGTTCGGACGGCAGAACGAGTCCTTCGAGGCCGGCGTCACCGTCACCGGCATCGACGACGGCCCCGTCGAGGGCGTCTTCATCCGCGCCCCGTGGGTCGAGTCCGTCGGAGCCCAGGTCGAGGTCCTCGCGGAGCACGAGGGTCATATCGTGGCCGTCCGGCAGGGTCGTGCCCTGGCGACCTCGTTCCACCCCGAGCTCACCGGCGATCACCGCATTCACGCCCTGTTCGTCGACATGGTGCGCGCCGCGGTGTGACGAGGTCCCGGTAGGATCTCTGGGGTTCGTTCAGAAATGGGTTACGCGAAGGAGACAGGCAGATGTCCGGCCACTCTAAATGGGCTACGACGAAGCACAAGAAGGCCGTGATCGATGCCAAGCGCGGCAAGCTCTTCGCGAAACTGATCAAGAACATCGAGGTCGCCGCCCGGACCGGCGGTGCCGATCTGGACGGTAACCCGACGCTGTTCGACGCCGTGCAGAAGGCGAAGAAGAGCTCCGTCCCCAACAAGAACATCGACTCGGCGATCAAGCGCGGCGGCGGCCTCGAGGCCGGCGGCGTCGACTACGAGACGATCATGTACGAGGGCTACGGCCCGAACGGTGTCGCGGTGCTCATCGAGTGCCTCACCGACAACCGCAACCGTGCCGCCTCCGACGTCCGCGTCGCCATGACCCGCAACGGCGGCTCGATGGCCGACCCGGGCTCGGTCTCGTACCTCTTCAACCGCAAGGGCGTCATCGTGCTGCCCAAGGGCGAGCTGACCGAGGACGACGTCCTCGGCGCGGTTCTCGACGCGGGTGCCGAGGAGGTCAACGACCTCGGTGAGAGCTTCGAGGTCATCAGCGAGGCCACCGACATGGTCGCGGTCCGCACCGCCCTCCAGGAGGCCGGAATCGACTACGACTCCGCCGACTCCAACTTCGTCCCGACCATGCAGGTCGAGCTCGACGAAGAGGGCGCGCGCAAGATCTTCAAGCTGATCGACGCGCTCGAGGACAGCGACGACGTGCAGAACGTCTTCGCCAACTTCGACGTGAGCGACGAGGTCATGGAGAAGGTCGACGCCTGAGCGCGGTCGCTTCTCGCAGCGGGCCGACGGGGACACACCCCCGTCGGCCCGCTGTCGTTCGTGCGGCGTTGTCAGTGCCAGCCGATAGCCTGCACAAACAGATTTACGAAGACGGTCCAGGGAGGGGCTCAGGTGCGCGTGCTGGGGGTTGATCCGGGTTTGACCCGGTGTGGCGTCGGCGTCGTCGAAGGCGTCGCCGGGCGGCCCCTGACCATGCTCGGCGTGGGTGTCGTGCGGACGGCCGCCGACGCCGACATCGGCATACGACTGGTCGGAATCGAGCGCGGCATAGAGGAGTGGCTCGACCGCTTCTCGCCCGAACTGGTCGCCGTGGAGCGCGTGTTCAGCCAGCACAACGTACGTACGGTCATGGGTACGGCGCAGGCCAGCGCCGTCGCCATGCTCTGCGCCTCGCGCCGCGGCATCCCCGTTGCCCTGCACACCCCCAGCGAGGTCAAGGCCGCCGTCACCGGCAGCGGACGGGCCGACAAGGCCCAGGTCGGAGCCATGGTGACCCGGCTGCTCCGGCTCTCCGCCCCGCCCAAGCCGGCCGACGCGGCCGACGCCCTCGCCCTGGCCATCTGTCACATCTGGCGGGCCCCGGCCCAGAACCGACTCCAGCAGGCCGTCGCCGCCCATCACGCAACGAAAGGCCGTTCCGCATGATCGCCTTTGTCAGCGGCCCGGTCGCCGCACTCGCCCCCACCACCGCGGTCGTCGAGGTCGGCGGCGTGGGCATGGCCGTCCAGTGCACGCCGAACACCATCGCCGGTCTGAGGATCGGTCAGGAGGCACGGCTGGCCACGTCCCTGGTGGTCCGTGAGGACTCCCTGACGCTCTACGGCTTCGCGGACGACGACGAGCGGCAGGTCTTCGAACTGCTCCAGACCGCGAGCGGCGTCGGACCCCGCCTCGCCCAGGCCATGCTCGGAGTGCATAGCCCCGACGCGCTGCGTCTCGCCGTCTCCACTGGGGACGAGAAGACGCTCACCGCCGTACCCGGCATCGGCAAGAAGGGGGCGCAGAAGCTCCTCCTCGAACTGAAGGACAAGCTGGGGCAGCCGCTCGGCACCGGCGGCCTCGTCGGCGCGCAGCGCGCGGTGGCCTCCGGTCCGGCGCCGTGGACGGAGCAGCTGGCCGCCGCCCTCATCGGTCTCGGCTACGCGTCGCGCGAGGCCGAGGAAGCGGTCGCGGCGGTGACGCCGCAGGCCGAGGAGGCGATCGCCGCGGGCGGCTCGGCACCGGTCCCGCAGCTCCTGCGCGCGGCCCTCCAATCCCTGAACCGCGCCCGCTGACATGACCGCCGCGCGGGGCTTCTCCCCACCCCGCGGCCGTGTCCTCGAGCGCCGGACGGGCTGATTCCCGCCCGCGGGGCGAAGATCCAGTCCCGGCGGCGCCCGAGGCGCGGGGGGCTGGGGCGGAGCCCCGGTTCGGGAAGGGGCGGGGTGGGGAAGGAGCCCGCCGCAGGCGCCCCGCACGTACAGACGAACGCACCATCACCACGAAGGCAGACCACGTGAACTGGGACGACGACACCGCACCGCCCACCGACGAGCGCATCGTCGCCGCGGCCGCCGAGGGTGACGACCAGGCCGTCGAGGCGGCCCTGCGGCCCAAGGACCTCAGCGAGTTCGTCGGCCAGGAGAAGGTGCGCCAGCAGCTCGACCTGGTCCTCAAGGCCGCCCGCCAGCGCGGAGCCACCGCCGATCACGTCCTGCTCTCCGGCGCCCCCGGCCTTGGCAAGACCACCCTGTCGATGATCATCGCGGCGGAGATGAACGCCCCGATCCGGATCACCTCCGGCCCCGCCATCCAGCACGCAGGCGACCTCGCCGCGATCCTCTCCTCCCTCCAGGAGGGAGAGATCCTCTTCCTCGACGAGATCCACCGCATGTCCCGCCCCGCCGAGGAGATGCTCTACATGGCGATGGAGGACTTCCGCGTCGACGTGATCGTCGGCAAGGGCCCCGGCGCCACCGCCATCCCGCTGGAGCTCCCGCCCTTCACCCTGGTCGGCGCCACCACCAGGGCCGGCCTCCTGCCGCCCCCGCTCCGGGACCGCTTCGGCTTCACCGGCCACATGGAGTTCTACGACCCGGCCGAGCTGGAGCGCGTCATCCACCGCTCCGCCGGACTCCTGGACGTCGAGATCGACACCGCCGGAGCCGCGGAGATCGCCGGCCGCTCCCGGGGCACGCCCCGGATCGCCAACCGCCTCCTGCGCCGCGTCCGCGACTACGCCCAGGTCAGGGCCGACGGTGTGATCAACCGCGAGATCGCCGCCGCGGCCCTCGGGGTCTACGAGGTGGACGGCCGTGGTCTCGACCGTCTCGACCGCGCCGTCCTCGAGGCCCTGCTCAAGCTCTTCGGCGGCGGGCCGGTCGGCCTTTCGACCCTCGCGGTCGCGGTCGGGGAGGAGCGGGAGACCGTCGAGGAGGTCGCCGAACCCTTCCTCGTACGCGAGGGACTCCTGGCGCGCACGCCCCGTGGTCGGGTCGCCACTCCGGCGGCATGGAGCCATCTCGGACTCGTTCCGCCGCAGGCAGCGGGCCCGGGCGCGCCAGGAAGCGGACAACAGGGGCTCTTCGGGGCGTGACGGCGCGGAGACTCGTCGGGGCAGGAACCACGGTGCGATGCTGGACGTTGTTCCAACGATGCGGACTCGCCTAGACTCCGCCGATGCCGACCTTTCTGGCCGGCACGCCCACCCCCGAAGATCAGGCCGCGGGATCTCCGCGTCCGTGCGAAGGAAACCCGTCCCGTGAGTATCGTGACCCTCCTCCCCTTCATCGTCCTCATCGGGGCCATGTTCCTGATGACCCGCTCTGCGAAGAAGAAGCAGCAGGCGGCCGCGCAGATGCGCGACGAGATGCAGCCCGGCACCGGCGTACGCACGATCGGGGGGATGTACGCCACCGTCAAGGAGATCGGCGACGAGACCGTCCTCCTCGAGGTTGCTCCCGGCGTGCACGCCGTCTACGCGAAGAACGCCATCGGCGCGGTCCTCGCGGACGACGAGTACAACCGCATCGTCCACGGCGACGAGCCGGACACCGACACGGTCGTCCCGGACGACGCCTCCTCGCTGACCGAGTCGGTCGACGCCGACGCGTCGGACGAGGTCGCCGAGGACGCCAAGCCGGACCTGACCAAGAAGGTCGAGGCCGTCGAGGCCGACGCCGAGGTCAAGAAGGACGACAAGGCCGGCGGCGAGACCGAGGCGAAGTAGTCGCGACCG
>NZ_JBHTTQ010000118.1:0-20959 GCF_042794475.1 Streptomyces sp. NPDC056527 | reverse complement strand
AACTCCACCCCCAGCTACATAGGCGGGCGCCCCCGCCGCCGTCCCCCGCGGCGGGCCCCCCCGGCCGGGCCACGCCTCACTCGAAGTTCCTGAAGACCCCGTCGGGGTCTCGTCGCGCCTCCGCGGCGAACTCCTCGAAGCCCATGTTGCCGATGGACAGGTTGGCGTGGATGGAATGCACCCCGGCGGGAACCGTACGGAATCGGGTGCCGAACTCGGTCAGCCAGGCGTACTCCTCGTCGTCGCAGTCCGCCCGGGTGAGCGTGGTCACAGCGAGCAGAGCACGGTGCGCGCAGGACATCGTCGTCCGGTCGGCGAGGAACACCACGCTCAACTCCTCGTCGCCGGCCACCGCTGCCAGCACCTCCTCCACGTCAGCCCCTGCCCACGCCGGATCGTCGACCACGTGCGCGGAGAGGTCGGCATCGTCGGCCAGCGCGGTTCGTACCTCCTGCCAGGTGCTCTCGTCCTCGTAGTCGGTGCGGACGACCAGCGCGTCGAAGTCGTCATGGCGTGCCACGGACGGCCTGCGCTGCGGGTCCAGCAGGCGGGGCCGGGCGAAGTCCGTGTTGTCGACGAGGACGTCCATCCTCGGCAGCGGGTCGACCTCGGCGAGGTAGATGCGCTCCGCCACCAGATAGCGGTCCCGGTGAATCGCCTCGGCGTCCGAACCGGCCCAGTTCTGATCCCGCTCCGCGCCGCGTCGTACCGAGAGTTCGGCGTCCACGTCGAGCCAGACGCGGTAGTCCCAGTAGTCGTCGATCTCGGGGCGGAAGGCGAAGACGCCGTCCACGACGAGCACGGCGTCCGGGGCGAGCGGGGTCCGCTGTGCGGAGTGGTCGATCTGGGTGAGCGGATCGATGCCGCAGAGGGCGCAGGAGTCCGCCTCGGGCGACCGGACGGGATCCAGCAGCAGACTCCTGACCCGCTCGTAGTCGTACGCGTTGCGGTAGTAGCCCTCGCCGGACTCCCGGTCGTAGAGGTGCCGGTCCTTCCACGGTTTCTTGAAGTCGTCGAGCGTCGCCCGGAGCACCGGGCGCCCAGCGCCGGCGATCCGTTCGGCCAGCTCGTGCCCGAAGCTCGTCTTGCCGGCCGCGGTGAATCCGTCGATCCCGACGAGCAGGCGGCCGGGACCGCGAGCGAGGACCGCCCGCGCCATCTCCTCGACGAGCGAGGTCCGTTCGGCCGAGATCGCCGCAGGGACCGGCTGCTGCCAAGTCGAGGGCGAGAGGTGGACGTCGGCGCGCTGCACAGTCATGGGCCGAACCTATCGACGGGACCCGCACGGTGGGCGGCCGGGTGCCCACCCCACCGCGAGCGGGCGGCGGTGACGGCGTGCAGGAGCCGCAGCAGAGGGCCGGCCTCGCGGTCACCACGTCCTCGATGTGCACCCCCGCCGGCCACTCCGGCAGCCTGAGCCGTGGGTCACCGCGGGCCCGAGCGGACCGGGGCGGTGCCTCGGTCCGTTGCCGTCACCAGTCCCGGGCGGCCACCAGCTCCTCCACGTCGGCGTCCGCGAATCCGTAGGCCGTGGCGACGAACCAGAAGTTCTCGGCGATCTCCTCACGGGCGACGGTCTCGATCTCGCTCCCGGCCTCCAGGAAGTCCGCCTCCAGGGCGTTGAACTCCTCGGTGGCCACCTCCGTGAGCGCGTACAGCGCCGTCAGATCGGCCGGCTCTTCGGCCTCGATCCGCTCGCAGAGCCGCTGCAGGATCGCCTTCCCCTTGTCGACGACGCTGTCCGGGTAGTACCCGTCCTCGTACAGCGCGCGCAGAAACGCGTACTCCGTCACCTGCTGGTTCGTGATGGACATGCGATCCCCTTCACCTCTCGATCACCGATGCGACCATCGTTCCCCACACCACTGACAACGGCCTCCGCTCAGAGTTCCCTCGGGCCGTAGAGGGCCGCGGGCGCGCCCGTCGCGAGGGCCCAGTAGCGGTCGCCGTACGACCAGTGCCACCACTCGGTGGGGTAGTTGACGAACCCGGCACCGGCGAGCGCGGCACTGAGGATCTCGCGGTTCCGCCGGGCCTCCGCGGTGATCCCGGCGGCGTGCGTGTAGCAGGCCCCCGCGCTCTCCTCCGGGCTCGCGTTCATCCGGGTGCCCAGGTCCAGTTCCCGCCCGTCGGGATCGGCGAGGGTCAGATCCACGGCCGAACCGGCGCTGTGCGGCGCGAGCTCGGGCGGCGAGACGTAGCGGCTGGCCGCGGCGTGGACGTCCTCTGCGGGCCAGTCGGGGTGGGCGGCGCGCAGTTCGTCTCCGTACTCCGTGAAGTACCGGCGCTGCAGGGACAAGGGGCGGTAGCCCTCCACGTACAGGAGGCGCAGTCCGTCCGGCAGCCGCTCCTGGGCCCGGAGCAGCCGGTCGAGGACACCCACGCGCAGATGAGCGAAGGCGCCCGCTCCGTCCTGCTTGCGCGGGTCGACGAGCAGGGAGCCCTCCGCGCGCACGTCCACGAGCCGTTCGTCGCACTCCTCGACAGGGACGGCGGCGACCTTGGGGTCCGACATCAGCGTGATCTCACTCATGGACCCGATCATCCCCCCACCCGTCGAGAGCTGGTGACGACGGGTCAGCGGGCGTCGTGGCGCCCGGGGTCTCCCGACGAGAGGCGCGCCGGGGTCCCGGGAGTTCCGCCTAGGCGGAACGCTCCTGTGCGGGCCGCCTGCGCAGCGCTCCCAGGTAGACCCCGATCAGGATGAGCGGCGTGCCGATCAGCAGCGAGGCCGTGAGGGGTTCGTCGTCCAGCCAGGCCGACACCAGGATGGTGACGACGGGGATGACGACGAAGACGTACGCCGCCCGTGACGCGTCCCAGCGGTGGACCACGAAGAGGAAGAGGACGAAGGTCAGCACGGAACCGGCCACGACCAGATAGGCCAGCGCCCACCAGGTCGCGGCGCGGTCCGGGAGGCGCCAGGTGTCACCGGCGGCGAGCGAGCCGGCGAACAGCAGGACGGAGGCGGCGGTCATCCCCACGGCGTTCATCGTGACGGCGTGGACCTTCGGCAGCCGCCGCACGAGCACGGTGGCCTGCGCGAACGCCAGCATGCTGCCCAGGATCGCGAGCAGGGACAGCACGGGCACGCCGCCCTGCAGGGACGCGTGCGAGATGACCGCGACTCCGGCGGTGGCGAAGACGGTGCCGACGGCCGCCATGCGGCGGAAGCGTTCGAGGCCCTGCGCCACCGCGAGCAGCAGGGTCGCGAGCGGGACCAGGGACAGGATGGTCTGGCCGAGCCCGGCGTGGATACGGACCAGCGCGTAGTACGCGAGCGCGAAGGTCACACCGAAGTTGAGGACGCCGAAGAGGATCGCTCCGGCGAGCGCGCGACCGCGCGGGAACTCCAGTCGGCGTACGGCCATCACGGCCAGCAGGAGCAGCGAGGCGGCGCCGAACCGCACGGCCGCGCCCCACAGCGAATCGAGTTCCCGGTTGCTGAACCGGACACCGACCGCGTTTCCGCCCGCGAGGACCGCCACGGTCAGGAACACGGCGAGCGTCACGCGGTCTGAGGCACGCTGCACCGGCCCACCGTAGCCGCGACGCTTCCCCCGCCCCGTACGGGACACACCGCCACGCCTGCCTCAGCTCTGCGCGGCCACCGTCTCGGCGAATGCTCTGATCAGCGCGTTCTCGGCGGCCGTCGGCCAGACGAGGCCGTACTCGATGGGCGGCCCGTCGCGCAGGGGTACGTAGGACACGCCCGGGCGGGGGTGGTAGCGGGCGCCCCGGGCCGAGCCCGGGGAGACTCCGCGGCCCGCGCTCACATGGGAGAGGACCTCCTGCCAGGAGGCGGCCACCGGACCTCGGGGGATGACCGCGCCGGAGGGGGTGCGGGCGGGGTAGTGGGCGTCCAGCCAGGAGCGGGAGTTGGCGCCCGCCGTGGTGACCAGAGGCACGCCGGCGAGGTCGTCGAGCGAGACGGATTCCCGGCGGGCGAGAGGATGGGCGGCCGGGACGAGGAGGACCCGGGGCTCGTTGGAGAGGACGGGGCCGGTCGTGAGCCCGGGTTCACGGGCCGGGAAGGCGGTGAGCAGGAGGTCGAGTTCGCCGTCCAGGAGCGGCCGGACTCCGCCGTCGAGCGGCACCTCCCTGATGTGGATCTCGCAGCCGGGGTGGCTCGCGAGGAAGGCGTCGGCGGCCGTGGCGAGCAGTTCGCCGCTCCAGGGAGCGCCGAAGCCGGCCCGGAGCGTGCCGTGGACACCGCGGCCGGCGGCCGTGGCGCGTTCCAGGGCGGCGAGGATCTGCCGATGGGCGGGGCGCAGGTCGTCGTCGAGGCGGCGGCCGACCGGGGTGAGACGGACGCTGCGGCTGGTGCGCTCGAAAAGCGGCGTGCCCACCCGGCGCTCCAGTTTCTTGACGGTCTGGCTGATCCGACCGGTGGAGACGCCGAGGCGTTCGGCCGTGCGGCCGAAGTGCAGCTCTTCGGCGAGCGTCAGGAACGCCTCCAGTTCGTGCCGTTCGAGCATCGCACCGCCCCTCGTCGTTGAGTCTCGCTAAACGCCGCTTGCATTGTTTCACCTTGATCGGCCGCGTCGGCGGACAGCAGCCTGGGGGCATGAATCCGCTGACCGACTCGGCACCGCAGGTTGCCGCCTCCCGCCCCGGCACCTCGCCGAGCGTTCTCGTGATGGCGGTGGCGGGGGCGGTCACCGTCGCCAACATCTACTTCCCCCAGCCGTTGCTCGACGCCATCGCCCGGGGCCTGGGCGTCTCCCCGCACACGGCGGGCCTGGTCTCCTCGACCGCCCAGCTCGGGTACGCGCTCGGACTGCTGCTCATCGTTCCGCTCGCCGACACCGCTCGGCTCCGCCGCCTCACCGGCGTGCTGCTCGCGCTGACCAGCGGCGGGCTGCTCGTGGCCGCGGCGGCGCCGAACGTCCTCACCCTCACGGTCGCCACCCTCGCCGTGTCCACCACCACCGTCCTGCCGCAGATCCTCACCCCGGTCGCGGCCGCACTCGCCGAGCCCGGCGACCGCGGTCGGGTCGTGGGGCTCATCGGTCTGGGGCTCACGCTGGGCTCGACCGTCTCCCGCACCGTCTCGGGCGCGGCCGCGGACGCCGGCGGAAGCTGGCGTACGGCCTATCTGCTGGCCGCTGCGGCGACGGCCGTCCTGCTGTTCCTCGTGCCCCGCGCCCTGCCCGGGCGCGCCGGGCCCGCCCAGCACAGGCTGCCGTACCCGCGGCTGCTCGCGAGCCTGCCCCGGCTCTTCGTGGAGCACGCGGCGGTACGGGCGTCGGCGCTGACCGGTGCCGCGGTCTTCGCGGCGTACAGCGTCTTCTGGGCGACGCTCGCCTTCCATCTGGCCGCCCCTCCGATGGGCCTCGGCCCGGGGGTCGTAGGGCTCTTCGGGCTCCTCAGCCTGCCCGGGGCGCTGCTCTCGGCGTACGCGGGACGGCTCACCGACCGGTTCGGCGCGGGCGCGGTGAACGTCTGGTCACTGCTCTGCGTGGCCGTCTCCTTCCTCGTCGTCGGGTTCGGGGCGCGCTCGCTCGTGGCGCTGGCGGTCGGGGCGAATCTGCTGGTCCTGGGGACCAGCGCCTGTCAGGTGGCCAACCAGGCGAGGATCTTCGGCCTCGGCAGCCGGATCGCGGCCCGGGTGAACACCGTCTTCATGCTGTCCACGTTCGCCGGCGGTGCGATCGGTTCGCTCACGGCGGTGTGGCTGTACGGAGCGTACGGCTGGACCGCGACGATCACGGCCGCCGCCGGGTTCACGGCGCTCGCCGTCCTCGCGGTCGCCGCGACACGCCGTACCGTCCCGAGTTGCGCACCGGGCGACACGCGCGAGGCTGGGACTCACGACCCGCGCACCCTCGCAGGGAGAGACGATGCATGATCTCGCGGCCCTCGCCGACGAACACCTGGCCGCCGCGCGTACCGCCGCGCACGGCCGGAGCGCCCATGTGGTGGTGCACGACGGGGTGCTCCGGCAGAGCGTGATCGCGCTGGTGTCGGGTACGGCTCTCGACGAGCACAACGCACCACCGGCGGCGAGTCTGCAGGTTCTGCGGGGGCGCGTGAGGCTGACGGCGGCCGGCTGGTCCGAGGAGCTGTCGGCAGGGGGGCTCCAGATGATCCCGAAGGAGCGGCACGGGCTCACCGCTCTGGAGGACGCCGTGGTCCTGCTGACCGCCGTCAACGACTAGGGCTGCTTCTCGGGACACGCCCGATCAGCGGCTCGATCTGCGCTCCGCTCGCGACCGCGCGTTCCAGGGCTCGCCTCGGCTCAGCCGCCCGCCCGAGCGCCGGTCCGCTCGCCCCCGCGCGTTCCGGGGCTGCCCCTCGGCTCAGCCGGCCGCCCGAGCGCCGGTCCGTTCCGCGACGCGGGTGGCGACGTCCTCGGGCAGTACGGGCGGTTCGCCCGTGGTCCAGACGGCTCGCACGGACATCCGGCTGACGCGCCAGCCGTGGTCGGTGCGTCGGAACTCCCCCTCATAGACGCCGCCGACCGTGAAGAGGGGGTTGGCGCCCGCGCCGCGCGCCTGGAGGGTGGAGTCCGGATGGACGTGGGTCATGTGGGCGTTCCAGCGGACGTGGGCCGTCCGCCCGCCCGGTTCGTGCCGGACGACCACATCGGAGGAGACGTGCTGGGTGGCGGCGAACCGCCCGATGGCCACCTCCACGTGACGGACGGCGTCGGCGCCATCGGCCACGCCGATCGGCGTCGTCGTCCGCAGGTCGTCGGTGACGTAGGCGTCGGCCCAGCCCTCGTCGAACCGCCGCTCGTCCATCACGCGGAAGAAGCCGCTGATGAGAGTGGTGATCTCGAAGTGGTCCTGAAGATTCGTCGTGCCGCTCGCATCGCTCATGGCCCGATCATTCGACCTCGACCATGCTTGAGGTCAAGGGGATCCCGCATCCTTCCGCCTCGGGCGCTCACACGGTTTCGTTCAGGTCCCGCGCGTAGTACTCGATGGCCCGCCGGTACCTGCGGACGCCCGGATCGCCGCTCGTGGTCGCCAGCAGATTCAACAGCAGCTGTGCGGACTCGTGGTGTTCGCCCGTGTTGAACAGAGCCATCGCGAGGAAGGTGCGCAGCGCGCCGTCGTCCGGGAACTCCTCGACCGCGCCGCGCAGGGTGGTGACCGCCTCCTCGTACCGGCCGAGGACGCGGAAGGTGCTGCCGAGCCCGAGGAGCGCTCCCCGGCGGTCGTCCCGCGACAGCCCGGCGCCGGGAGACTTCAGCGCGCGTTCGTAGAAGGGGACGGCCTCGGCCTCCAGACCGAGCACGTCGTGGGCCCAGGCTGTCTGGTACGCGACCTCGGCGTCGTCGGGGTACCGCGCGGCGAGCTCCACCAGTCGGTCCCGTGCCTCTTCCTGTCGGCCCTGCTCGCGCAGTCCGACCGCCTCGGCCAACCGCCCGTCCCGCTCGTCGCCGTTCGTGAAGGCATCGTTCATGGAGGCATCGTCGCAGGTCGCCCGGGACCGCCGGGCGGCGGCTGCCAGATGACGGCGCGCCATACTCCACCCCGCGTGTTGTGGCGGCCGGGCCCATAGAAGGGCCGCGCGGCTCGCCCCTAACCTCCCGGCCATCGACCCGACTTGAACGAGCCGCCCGGGAGACCCCATGCGTCCATTCCGCCCGCTCCGCCCACGCGGGCCGCGCCGGCTGACAGCTCTGCTGCTGTTCGCCGCCGCGACCCTCTTCCCCGTCGCGACACCGGCGGCCGCCGCCCCCGCCGCGGCGCCCGTCCCCGTGCCGGGCACCCTCCAGCCCTACACGATCGACGCCGTCCACAGCTCCGGGGTGTCGTCGGGCGGCTATATGGCCACCCAGCTCCACGTGGCGTACTCCGGCACGTTCAGCGGTTCGGCGGCCTTCGCCTCGGGACCGTACAACTGCGCGCAGAACACGCTGAACCTCGCCCTCTACGCCTGCATGGACACCATGCAGAATCTTCAGCTCGCCCAGCTGGAGCAGACCACCCGGGACTGGTCGGCGCAGGGACTCGTCGATCCGGTGGCGAACCTGGCGGGCGACCCGGTCTATGTCTTCAGCGGCTCGAACGACACGACGGTCAAGCGGCCGGTGGCGGACGCGCTGGCCGACTACTACGGGCGGTTCGGCGCCCGTGTCCAGTACAACCGGAGCACGGCGGCCGGGCATGCCTGGATCAGTCCGCTCGGCCCCAACTCCTGCACGGTCACGCAGAGTCCGTGGATCAACAACTGCGGCGTCGACGCCGAGCGTGAGCTGCTCGGCCATCTCCTGGGCTCCGTCGCCGCGCCCAGCTCGTCGCCCGGCGGGAGCCTGATCCAGTTCGACCAGAACGCCTACGCGCCCGGTGGCGCGGCGGCGCCGCTGTCCCTGGACGACAAGGGCTTCGTCTATGTGCCGACGTCCTGCGCCGGGGGCGCGTCCTGTTCCCTGATGGTGGCGCTGCACGGCTGCAAGCAGGGGTACGGATACCAGGGCTTCGGGACCCGGTTCATCGACAACGCGTACCTCAACGAGTACGCCGACACCAACGACATGATCGTGCTCTACCCGCAGGCCGTTCCGACGGCGACCCTGGACAACCCCAACGGGTGCTGGAACTGGTGGGGTTACCTCGGCGACTCGTCGTACGCACGGCACGGCGGCAAGCAGATCGAGGCGATCATGGGGATGGTCCGCGCGCTGCGCGGCACCACTCCCCCGCCCGTGACCGACCGGGTGACGCTGTCGAGCGTGGACGCGCAGGACGGCTATGTGAAGGCCGCTGCCGACGGATCGGCGCCGGTGGTGGGCACGCTGGAGGACTCCTCCGGGCTGGCGCTCGGCCGTGGCACCGACGGCAAGCTGAACCGCGCGCTGCTCTCCTTCGACACGTCGAAGATCCCGGCGGGCAAGGAGATCACCCGCGCCTATCTGACGGTGAACCGCAGCAGCGGTTCGGGCGACCCCTGGGCCTCCCCGGCGAGCAACAAGCTCCTCGCGGACGTCACCACGGGCTGCTTCGGCGCCTGCGCCGTCGAAGCCTCGGACTGGTCGGCCGCCGCCACGGTGGCGGGCGGGGCGCAGATCGCCTCGTTCTCCTCGGGCTCGGCCTCCTCGACGGACCTGTCGCCGACGGCGCTCTCGGCCCTCGACCGCGCCGGCACGACCCAGGTCCGGCTCCGCTTCGAATCGGCCCAGGCCTCGACGGCGTATCTCTTCGTCAACCAGTCCACTCCCGTGACGCTGACGGTCGAGTACCGCTGACCCCACCCCGCCGGACGGGCGCCCCCGGGGCGTCACCCGTCCGGCGGACGGGTCGGCGCGCACTTCGCGCGCCCCGAGAGCGGCCGCGCGTCCCGTGACCGCGCGGGCGGCGGCCGTCGCGACCACGGTCCGTCACCGGCACGGGCGGGTGGGAAGCGCCTGCTGCTGTTCCAGTGGAGGGAGCACTGCCCGGACGTCGACCCACCTGGACGGCACCTGATGACGATGTCTCCCCTCGGTTCCTTCGGCGGACCGGACCCGTTCAACGAACTCCTCAACCGCTTCTTCGGGATGTCGCCGGCAGCCTCTCCCCCGGCCGTCCAGCGGGTGCCGATCGGCAGGCTGCTGACGGACTCGGCGCGCCAGCTGCTCGACCGGGCCACCACCCGCGCCGCCGACGACGGCAGCGCCGACCTGGACACCGAGCACCTGCTCTGGGCCTGCACCCAGATCGACCCCGCCCGCGGTCTGCTGGCCCAGGCGGGCGCCGACCCGGACGAGTTGGGCAGGGTGATCGCGGAGGTCCTGCCGGGAGAGAGCAGCGTTCCGTCCGCGGAGCCGGGGCTCACCCCGGCCGCCAAGCGGGTGCTGCTGCGTGCGTATGAGCGCTCGCAGGCGTCGGGGGTCTCGTACATCGGCCCCGAGCACATCCTCGGCGCGCTCCTCGACGACCCGAACGGGGCCGCCGCGAAGGTGCTGAGCGGATACGGGACGGATGTCGACGGTCTGCGCTCCACGGCCGACCGGACGGTGCGGCCGGAGGGCGCCCCGGCGGCCAAGCCGGAGAGCAGGACTCCCACGCTCGACGAGTACGGCCGGGATCTGACCGATGAGGCGCGGGCGGGGAGACTCGACCCGGTGGTGGGGCGGGCCGAGGAGATCGAGCAGACCGTCGAGATCCTCTCCCGCCGTTCGAAGAACAACCCGGTCCTCATCGGCGAGCCGGGCGTCGGCAAGACCGCGATCGTGGAGGGGCTCGCCCAGCGGATCGTGGCGGGCGAGGTGCCGAAGACCTTGGAGGGCAAGCGCGTCATCGCCCTGGACCTGTCCGGACTCGTCGCCGGCGCGCAGTACCGCGGCCAGTTCGAGGAGCGGTTGAAGAACGTCATCGACGAGGTGAAGGCGGACGCGGACTCGACGGTGCTGTTCATCGACGAGCTGCACACCGTGGTGGGCGCCGGCTCGACGGGCGAGGGCTCGATGGACGCGGGCAACATGCTCAAGCCGGCTCTGGCCCGCGGCGAGCTGCATGTGGTGGGCGCGACGACGATCGACGAGTACCGGCGGTACGTGGAGAAGGACGCGGCGCTGGAGCGGCGGTTCCAGCCCGTGATGATCCCGGAGCCCTCGGTGGAGGAGACGATCCTGATCCTGGAGGGGCTGCGGGACTCCTACGAGGCCCACCACCAGATCCGCTACAGCGACGCCGCGCTCGTGGCGGCCGCCGAGCTGTCCGACCGCTACGTCTCCGACCGGTTCCTGCCCGACAAGGCCATCGACCTGCTGGACCAGACGGGAGCCCGGGTGCGGCTCCGCTCACTGGGCAAGTCGACCGAGGTCGTGGGCCGGGAGGACCGGCTGGCGAAGCTGCTCCGCGAGAAGGACGAGGCCGTCGGGGCCGAGGACTTCGAGAAGGCGAACGAGCTCAAGCAGGAGATCGCCCGCCTGGAGGGCGAGCTCGCGGGGGTCGAGGAGCGGCGCGAGGGAGTGATGGAGGTGACCGCCGACGACATCGCGGAGGTGCTGTCGCGGCGTACCGGCATCCCCGTCGCGCAGATGACGCAGAGCGAGAAGGAGAGGCTCCTCAAGCTGGAGGACGCCCTGCACAGCCGGGTGGTGGGTCAGGACGAGGCGGTCACCGCCATCGCCCAGGCCGTGCGCCGCAACCGGGCGGGCATGGGCGACCCGAACCGTCCGGTGGGCTCCTTCCTCTTCCTCGGCCCGACCGGTGTCGGCAAGACCGAACTGGCCAAAGCCCTCGCGGAGTTGCTCTTCGGCGACGAGAACCGCATGGTGCGCTTCGACATGAGCGAGTTCCAGGAGAAGCACACGGTCTCCCGGCTCGTGGGCGCTCCGCCCGGATACGTCGGTCATGAGGAGGCCGGCCAGCTCACCGAGAAGGTGCGCCGGCAGCCATACAGCGTCCTGCTCTTCGACGAGGTCGAGAAGGCGCACCCCGATGTCTTCCACACCCTGCTCCAGGTGCTCGACGACGGGCGCCTCACGGACTCCCAGGGGCGGACGGTCGACTTCCGCCACTGTGTGGTCATCATGACGTCGAACATCGGCGCCCAGCGGATCCTGGCCCATCACGGCGATGTCTCGGAGATCCGGGACGACCTGAAGAAGGATCTGCGGGCGTACTTCGCGCCCGAGTTCCTCAACCGCATCGACGAGACGATCATCTTCCACGGTCTCGCCGCGGACGATCTCACCCGGATCCTCGACATGCTGCTGCGGCAGAGCGAACGCCGTGTCCGGGCGCAGGGCCTGGAGCTGGAGGTGACGGAGGCGGCGAAGAAGCTTCTCGTCGCCCATGGGCACCAGCCGGAGTTCGGCGCCCGGCCGCTGCGCCGCACGATCCAGGCGGAGCTCGACAACAGGATCGCGGACCTGCTCCTGGGTGGCGAGGCCGACCCCGGCGACACGATCGTGGCGGACGTCGTGAACGACGCGCTGGTGTGCCGGGTCAGCAAGCAGGAGGCCGGCTCGGCGGCCGCGTGACACCCCCTCAGCCCGCGGGGCACGGAAGTGACGTCTCCCCTTCCGGCCCCGCGGCCCCATGCCGTCCCCCGCGGCGCCTGGCCCGAGGATCAGGAGGACTTGGTCCATTCGAGGGTCACGCGCAGGTTCGCGCTGCTGCTGCCCTTGACGATGAGCGCGGTCAGGCCCCCCGCGTCCAGGCCCAGTTCGCAGCCGAACTCCACGGTCGCCCGGTCCGGTGCCGCCTGGTGCAGTGCGTGGCTGAGCTGGCCGGCGAACGAGGACAGGGCGCGGGTGACCCCGGAGAGGTCGGGGACGCGGTCGCCCAGGCCCTCCAGGTCCGAGTCGGGACCGAGCCGCTCCGCCTCCACGTAGAGCACGGCGCCTTCGACCTCGACCTTGGTGACGTCCCGCATCACGGATCCCTCCGGGGGTGGGTGGCGAGCAGATCGCCAGTATCACCGAGGGGTGGTCACAGCTCGGGCAAGCGGACTCCCGAGGCGTGGCGGGGCAGCTGCGGGGTCGTGGACACACCGGCGTCCGTGGGGCGCGCCTGCGGCGTCGGTGGAGTGCGCCTGCGGCGGCGGTGGAGTGCGCCTGCGGCGGCGGGCGCGCGTCCGGCGTCGGTGGAGGGCGCCTGCGTCCGTGGAGTGCGCGCGCGGCGTCGGTGGGCGGGCGCCCGTGCTGTGTCGGAGCGGGGTGTCGGTGGGCGGGCACCCGGTGTCGGAGCGGGGCGTCGGCCGTCGGCTCCGGTGCCTCGTCGGCCCCTCGGCGGCCGGGCCCCCCGGCCGCCGCACAGGGGCGCGCGCCTCTTCCCCCGCCGAACTCACCGGGGCGGCTCCGGCAGCTCCTCGCCGGTCTCCAGGAGGGACTTGAGGCTGGAGAGCAGCGCCGGCCAACCCTCGCCGATCATGGCGCGCATCGTGCTGTCCGGCTCCAGGTCGTCGTGGACGACGGTGAGCTTGACCGTGTCCCCGGCGGGCTCGATGTCGAAGGTCACCTTGGAGCGGCGCTCCTTCGCGAGCTTCGCGTACACGTCGTCACCGATGCCGACCGCCTCGGCCCACTCCGGCGTGAAGGTGTGCCAGGTGTACGAGAGTCGTCGGCCGGGCTCGGCAGCGAGGACCACCTGCTCGGGGTCGCTGGTCCTGCGGCCGCCCTCGTCCCAGACCATCGGTGATCCGGCGGTCCAGGTGGTCTCGAAGGTCACGCCCCAGTAGCGCCTGGTGAAGGCCGGGTCGGTGAGGGCCTGCCACAGCTCCTCGGGGGTGGTGCGGATGTAGGTGGTGTAGACGAACGCGTTGCTGTCCATCGGGTTCAGCTCCAATGCTGACTTCAGGTCGGCGAGCGCACGGACGCGCTCGCGGGCGTACTGACTGATCCAGCGGTCCGCGATGGCATGGATCGGAGCGGCGTTCAGGTAGTGCAGCTTCTCCCGTCCTCGCCGCACCGTGACCACCAGCCCCGCCGCCTCGAGAAGCGCCAGATGCTTGCTGACGGACTGCCGTGCCATGTCCAGACCCGCGCAGAGCTCGCGCAGGGTCTGGCCGTTGCGGGCGTTCAGGCTGTCGAGCAGCCGTCGCCGACTGGCATCGGCCAGTGCCTTGAACACCTCGTCCATCGCCCCACCTCAACATGCAGCCTTTTAGCTGCCTCTACGGTAGGCAGCTGTTCGGCTGCGTGTCAACGACCTCCCGTTCCGGCGGGCCGGAGGGCCGCCGCCACCAGCCCTTCGATCTCCTCCATGGCGACACTCCCTCCTCCGACGACCCGGTCGAGCACGAGACCGTCCACACATGCGAGCAGCGTCAGCGTTCGCCCCTCGGGGTCCTCGACCCCTTCCCCGGCGAGGAAGTCGCGGACCGAGTCGCGACCGGGGTTCTCGCGCGGGACCAGGATTTCCCGGAGTTCGGGGTCGCGCACGCTCTCGACCACGCAGGCGTAGCGGGCCAGCGAGCGGCGGCGCCCCTCCCCGGCGAGGCGCGCCGCCACGAGCAGGCCGATGCCGTGGGCGAGTTCGGCCGCGGAACGCGGCGCGGGGCCGCGCTCCGCGGCCGCTCGCAGCTCCGCCTGGTCGAGTTCGACCAAGCGGCGGACCAGGGCGGTCAGGAGCGCCGAGCGGGTGCGGTAGTACGCCGAGGTGGTGCCGGCCGGCAGCCCCGCGGCGGCATCGACCGCGCGGTGGGTCAGCCCGCGCATCCCGGCGTTGGCGAGGACACCGAGCGCGGCGTCGGCGAGGAGAGTACGTCGATCGGAGGTCACCCCCACTTTCTACACCTGTAGAGAACGCGCGCTACTCTTTCTACAGATGTAGAAGTCGCGCGAGTCGGTTAAGGACAGGGGGCTGGTCGGCATGGGGAACATCGCTGTCGTCGTCGGCGCGGGCATCGGAGGGCTCGCCGCAGCGATCGGACTGCGGCGCGTCGGCTGGGACGTGCGGGTCGTGGAACGCGCACCCGTCCTCGACGACGCGGGCGCCGGGATCTCACTGGCCGCCAACGGCATCCGCGCCCTTGACGAGCTCGGCGTCGGCGCCTCCGTACGGGCGGCCGCGCGCGGTCAGTACACCGGTGGCACCCGCACCCCGGACGGCTCCTGGCTCGCCCGGATGGACGGCGCCGCACTCGAACGCGCCCTGGGCACACCCATCGTCGGCATCCCGCGCGCCGCACTGCACCGTCTGCTGCGCGACGCGCTGCCGCCGGGGAACGTGAGGATCGGAGTGGAGGTGACCGAGGTCGACCACTCGGCACCGGGGCGCGTACGCGTACGGACCCGGCCGTCCGGCTCCTCGGCCGCCCCTGACGCCGACGCCGAGCTCGACGCGGACCTGGTCGTGGCCGCCGACGGCGTCGACAGCCGCACCCGAGCCGCCCTCTTCCCCCACCACCCCGGCCCGGTGTACAGCGGCTCGACCGTGTTGCGCGCCCTCACGGAACCGCTCGACCTCGACACGGACTTCGAGATCACCTGGGGGTACGGCGCCGAGTTCGGGCACATCGCGCTCCACGACGGGCGTGCGGAGTGGCATGCCGTCCTCAACGCCCCCGCCGGGGTCCGGCACATCGATCCTCTCGGCGAGGTCCGCAGGCGTTTCGCCGACTGGCACCAGCCCATAGGCCGGCTACTCGACGCGACCCGCCCTGATGCCGTGCTCCATCACGACATCCACGAACTGGCCACGCCGCTTCCTTCCTTTGTCACCGGCCGCATCGCCCTGCTCGGCGACGCGGCCCACGCCATGACCCCGAACCTCGGCCAGGGCGCCTGCCAGGCCCTGGAGGACGCGGTCGTACTGGCCGCCGCACTGGCGCACGACTCCGACACCGACACGGCACTGGCCGCCTACGACGCCGAGCGCCGCCCACGGGCACAGTCGGTCACCGTCGCCGCCCGTAAGGCCGGCCGCATGGGGCAACAGCTCTCCGGCTCGGCAGCGGTCACCCTGCGCAACGCGGCCCTGCGGCTCGCTCCGTCGGGCATGGCCGTGCGCATGATCCTGCGGCACGCCGACTGGACCCCGCCCCGGCTCCCCCCACCGGGCTCGGGCACCTCGCTCGTTGAATAGGTGCGGACGAAACCAGGTGCGGACAAAACTACTCAACGGGGCTGCTACTTTGTGCGGATGTCCCTCAAGCACGCGGTCCTGGCAGCCCTCCTGGAGGGTGAGGCGTCCGGATACGACCTGGCCAAGATCTTCGACGTGTCCGTGGCCAACTTCTGGGCCGCCACTCCGCAGCAGCTCTACCGGGAGCTGGACCGACTCTCCGACGCCGGTCTGATCGCCGCCCGTGTCGTCCAGCAGGAACGGCGCCCGAACAAGCGGATGTTCTCGCTCACCGAAGCGGGCCGCCAGGACCTGATGGCGTTCACGGCACAGCCGCCGCGGCCGACCGCCATCCGTGACGAGTTGATGGTTCAGGTCCAGGCCTGCGACGAGGGGGACACCGACGCGGTGCGCGGTTTCGTCGAGGAGCGGATGGAGTGGGCCCGGGGCAAGCTCGCGCGGTGGGAGAGGCTGCGGGAGTGGATGCTCGACGGCCGGGACGAGGCCACGTACCTCCGCGAGGCGGAGCGGATCGGCCCCTATCTCACGCTGATGCGGGGCCGCTCGCTCGAGGAGGAGAACCTGCGCTGGGGCGAGCAGGTGCTCGCGATCCTGGACCGGCGCCGGACCGTACGCCAGCAGGCCTGAGGCAGAGCCCGGCCCGATCCGGGACCCATCGGCACACCTATGCTTGGCAGCGTGACAGATAGAAGGAGCGATGGCGGCGCGCCCGTCGAATCGGGCGTCGATCCGGGCCGGTCCGAGGCTCCGTCGCGCGGGGCGGGGGCGCGCGGGCCACTCGACCTGTCGCTGCTGCGCACCTTCCTCGCCGTCCACCGCACCGGCTCCTTCACCGCCGCGGCCCGACTGCTGAGCCTGTCCCAGCCGACCGTGACCACCCAGATCCGCTCGCTCGAACGCCGCCTCGACCGGGAGCTGTTCGAGCGGCAGCCGCGTGGCGTGGCGCCGACGCCGTACGCCGACGAGCTCGCGGCGCAGGTGGCGGGTCCGATCGACGCTCTCGCCGCCGTGGCCGACCACGGTCCGGGGGCCGCACCCTCACCCCAGCCGGTCCATCTCGCCGGGCCCGCCGAGTTCCTCTGTGTGACCGCTCTGCCCGCCCTCGCGCCGCTGG
Source organism: Streptomyces sp. NPDC056527 (assembly GCF_042794475.1). NCBI lineage: Bacteria > Bacillati > Actinomycetota > Actinomycetes > Kitasatosporales > Streptomycetaceae > Streptomyces > Streptomyces sp. NPDC056527. The sequence continues at coordinate 4,375 of NZ_JBHTTQ010000118.1, read as the reverse complement.
TCGGGGAGGGTGTACGGCTCCAGGTGACGCCCGGGCTGACGGACGAGCTTCTCGACGGGCTACGGGCGGGCCACCACGATCTGGTGATCTCCACGGTCCGCCCGCGTGGGAGGACCCTGACGTCCGTGCCCCTGGACGACGAGGAGTTCGTGCTCGTCGCCTCCCCCGAATGGGCGCGGCGGATCGGCCCGGACGCCGTGGCCGGGGACGGGCCCGCCGCCCTGCACGGGGTGCCCATGGTGATGTACGCGGAGGATCTGCCCATCGCCCGCCGCTACTGGCGCCATGTCTTCGGCCGGCGCCTGACCGGCGAGGCCGCCGTCACCGTGCCCGATCTGCGGGGCGTCGTGGCCGCGGTCGCGGCGGGGGCCGGCTTCAGCGTGCTGCCGGCATACCTGTGCCGCGCGGAGCTCGACGCGGGGCGGCTCGTGACGCTGCTGGAACCGGAGGACCCGCCGATCAACACGGCCTACCTGGTCCAGCGGCCCGGCACACCCGAGAACCCGCATGTGACGCTCGTACGGGACCGGCTGCTGGCCGCCGCCCGCGACTGGTGACGCGCGTCCTTACCCTGCGGTAACGTCACCGGTCGTCGACCGGAGGCGCCGGTCGCGGACAAGGGGCGGACCGGATGAACGTCGGTGACATCGTCGAGGACTTCACTCTCCCGGACGAGACGGGGACGCCTCGCTCGCTGGTCGGCCTCCTCGCGGACGGCCCGGTCGTCCTGTTCTTCTATCCGGCGGCCCTCACCGCCGGCTGCACCGCCGAGGCCTGCCACTTCCGCGATCTGGCCGGCGAGTTCCGGGCGGCGGGAGCGCGCCCGGTCGGCATCAGCTCCGACGTCGTGGAGCGGCAGCAGGAGTTCGCCGACCGCCACTCGCTCGGCTACCCGCTGCTGTCCGACCCGGAGGGCTCGGTCCGCGACCGGTTCGGGGTGACGCGGGGCTTCTCGCTCGCGCCGACGAAGCGGGTCACGTTCGTCATAGACACGGACCGCCGGATCCTGGAGGTGGTCCGCAGTGAGCTGCGAATGAGCGCCCACGCCGACCGCGCGCTGGCGGCGCTGAAGACCCGCACGGCCTGAGCGGACGGGGCGGGTCGGGTGCCCTGACGTCCCGCGCCCCGACATGCGGACGGGCCGGGGGTGGGCAACACTCGCTCGTACGCGCGGTCGACTTCCGGCCGCGGCCGGAACGGAGTGTAGGCATGGACGACTACCCCCTCCTCAATGTCTTCTGGACCATGCTCTGGTTCTTCATCTGGATCATGTGGCTGTTCCTGCTGTTCAAGGTCATCACGGACATCTTCCGCGACCACGACATGAACGGCTGGGCCAAGGCGGGCTGGCTGATCCTGTGCATCGTGCTCCCCTACCTCGGCGTGCTGATCTATGTGATCGCCCGCGGCAAGAGCATGACCCAACGGGACCTCAAGCAGGCCAAGGAGAGCGAGGCCGCGTTCCAGTCGTACATCCGTAAGGCGGCCGGGACGACCTCGGGTGGCGGCCACGCCGACGAACTGGCGCGGCTTGCCGAACTGAAGGAGAAGGGCGCCATCACGAACGAGGAGTTCGAGAAGGCGAAGGCCAAGGTCCTGTCCTGACGGACGACAAGACGGAAACGTCCACCGCCGCGCTCTCCCGCTCGCTGCTGCGGGAGGCGCGCGCCGATCCGGGACGGCTTCCGGAGCTGCTGGCGGGGTACGCCCTACGACACATGGGGGCGCGGGCCGGGCGACGTGTGGAGCGACTGCGCAGGGAGCATCCGCAGGCCACCCCCGCCGAGCTCCGGGCCATGGTGGCTGAGCGGGGCCGGCGTGCGGTCACGGCCGAAGGGTCGTTCGTGGGCGGGCCGTTCATCCTGCTCATCCCCTTCGCGTTCTGCGGGGCACTGCTGCTCCAGGCACGGACGATCCTCGAACTGGCGGGCCTCGACGGCCGGGACACCACCGATCCCGAGCGCGCCGCCGAGCTGCTCGTCCTGCAGGGGGTGTACGAGGACACCGATGCGGCGCGCGCCGGTCTGCTTGCCCGCCGGACACCCGTCGACAGCGCTCGGCCTCGCCCCGGCCGGTTCGCCGCACTCCGGTACCTGGTCATGCGGATGGCCCGCCTTCTCGGCATCCTCGTGCCCGACGACGTCGGCCGGAGCAGGCTCGCCCGCATCGGCCAGTGGGTCCTCGTCGGCGCGGTCTTCCTCATCGGCCTCGTGGCGCCGCTGGTGTGGATGCCCTACATGGGGGTCTCGTACTACCGGGCCACCACCCGGTTGACGGACCGGGCGACCCTCTTCTACGTCGGCAGCCGAGACACTCGGACGGAACGTCCCGCCCGTCTCCGGCCGGAGATGGTTGCCGCCGGCCTGCGCGCGTTGGCGTCGATCCTGGTGCCGGTCGTGAGCGTGGCCGTGGTCCTCCTGACGGACCTGAAGCTCGGGGGCGCGCACTGGCCGCTCATCGCTCTGCTGCTGATCCTCTCCCCCGTGGTCGTGGGCGGCCTTTGGCTGTGGCGCCGCCACTCGGCCCGTCACCACAAGCACCCTTAATAGGTGTCCCGGATGCTTGTTTGATACGTTCACGGTGTGCGGCTGACGAAATTCACCGACCTGGCGCTGCGTGCCGTGATGCGCCTGGCGGTCCCCGGAGCTCCCGGGCAGGACCCTTCCGCCACCACCCGTGAGGTGGCGGAGGTGATGGCGGTTCCCTACGCCCACATGGCGAAGGTGGTCACGCGACTCCAGCACCTCGGGGTCGTGGAGGCCCGGCGCGGTCGGGGCGGCGGTCTCGCCCTGACCGAGACCGGTCGGCGTGCCTCGGTCGGCTGGCTGGTGCGGATGCTCGAGGGCGAGGAGGAGGTGGTCGCCTGCGAGGGCGACACTCCGTGCCCGCTGCGCGCGGCCTGCCGGTTGCGCGGGGCTCTGCGCCAGGCGCAGGAGGCGTTCTACCGCACACTCGATCCGCTGACCGTCGCGGATCTGGTCGAGTCGCCCACGGGCCCCGTGCTCGTCTCGCTGAGCGTGAACCGCATCGACTGACACCTCGCCCCCGACCCACCCCGCACCTCTTCACGGTTTTAAATACGTAGATCATCTACCATTAATGGAGTGTCGATGCTGTCCGAGCAGGCCGTCCCGGTCGTCCGAGCCACCCTCCCCGTCGTCGGAGCAGCGCTCGGCGACATCACCGATCGCTTCTACGCCGGGATGTTCGCAGCCCGCCCCGAACTGCTGCGGGATCTGTTCAACCGCGGCAACCAGGCCAGCGGCGACCAGAGGCGCGCGCTGGCTGGATCGATAGCGGCGTTCGCCGGGGCGCTCCTGGACGGCCCTGACACCCGGCCGGACGTCATGCTCTCCCGGATCGCGCACAAGCACGCCTCCCTGGGCGTCACCTCAGAGCAGTACAAGGTCGTCCACGAGCATCTCTTCGCCGCGATCGTCGATGTGCTCGGCGAGGCCGTGACGCCCGAGGTCGCGCGGGCATGGGACGAGGTCTACTGGCTGATGGCGAATGCCCTCATCGCCCTGGAGGCACGGCTGTACGAGGAGACGGGTGTCGCGGAGGGCGCGGTCCGCAGGCCGATGGAGATCGTCGAACGGCGCCAGGAGACGTCCGACATCGTCTCCTTCGCCCTGCGGCCCACCGGCGGGCGGCCGGCGGAGCCGTTCCGGCCGGGGCAGTACGTGAGCGTAGGGGTCGAACTGCCCGACGGCGCCCGGCAGATCCGCCAGTACAGCCTCTCCGCCGCACCCGGTCTCCCGCACTGGCGGATCACGGTGAAGCGCGTCGACGGCGACCCGGCGGGCGAGGTGTCGAACTGGCTGCACGCCCACGCGCGCGTGGGCGACACGGTCGAGGTGTCCGCGCCTTTCGGCGACCTCGTCCTGCCCGAGGGCGACGGCCCGCTGCTCCTCGCCTCCGCGGGGATCGGCAGCACACCCATGCTGGCCATGCTGGGGCACCTCGCCGCCACCGGCTCGCACCGCCCGGTCACGGTCGTCCACGCCGACCGCTCCCCCGCCGACCACGCGCACCGCGAGGAACTGCGCGGTCTGGTCGACGCGCTGCCGCAGGGCTCACTGCACCTCTGGTACGAGGAGCCGGGCGACACCGCCGACGCCCGCACGGGCCGCGCGGACGTCACCGCCCTCACCGTCCCCGCCGACGTGACGGCGTACCTCTGCGGCCCCCTGCCGTTCATGCGGCAGGTGCGCGGAGACCTGCTCTCCGGCGGAGTCGCCGCGGCGGCCGTGCACTACGAGGTCTTCGGCCCGGACCTGTGGCTGGGCGCCTAGGGCCGCCTGGGGGGCTTCGGCGGCTCCCGGGCGGGAGTGTCCGAGGCCCGGCCGGCCCCGCACCGTCGACGGTGCGGGGC
>NZ_JBHTTQ010000117.1:0-21687 GCF_042794475.1 Streptomyces sp. NPDC056527 | reverse complement strand
CCGCGGTCCTGGCGCGTCCGGGACCCGGGTCGACGCCCCGCGCCGGCGACGACCGGACCGCACCGCAGGACCCCGCCGCGCGGCGAAACGAAGATCGGTCATCATTACCGGCAGAACAGACCGGACCGGGGGCGGTCGCTCTCGCGCGTACCGTGGGGCGGCCCGCCGCCGGGCAGATCCACGGGGGCGTTGATGCGGGGAAACAGCGAGACGGTGCTGCTGGACGTGCTGACCGGCGCGGCCGAAGCCGCGCCCGACCAGGGCATCGTCCATGTGCGCGGAGACGGCGGCGAACGCGTCGTCACCCATCGCGCGCTGCTCTCCGACGCGCTGCGCGTCGCCGGAGGGTTCCTCGACGCGGGTCTCGCTCCGGGAGACCACGTGGTGCTGCCGGCGGACCGGAGCGAGGAGTTCCTGCCGCTCTTCTGGGGCGCCGTCGCCGCCGGACTCGTACCGGTGCCGCTCGCCCCGGACGTACGGCGGGTGCGGCCCGTCTGGGAGTTCCTCGGCCGGCCTCCGGTGGCCTTCGGCCCGTCCACCGCGCCGCTGCTCGACACCCTGCCCGACTCCGTACGCCCCCTGACGCTCGACGCGCTGCGGGACCGTCCCGCGCCGCGGCGGCTGCCGAGGCGAACGCCTGACGACGTGGCGTTCCTGCAGTTCTCCTCGGGCAGCACGGGGGCGCCCAAGGGGGTCGAACTGACGCATGCGGCCGTGCTGGCCAATCTGGCGCAGATCCGCGCCGCGGCCGGCATCCGTTCCGAGGACGTACTGGCCACCTGGATGCCGTACTTCCACGACATGGGGCTGATCGGCACCCACCTCGTCCCGCTGTCGGCGGGGATCAAGCAGGTCCGGCTCGAACCCCTGACGTTCGCCAAGCGGCCCGCGCGGTGGCTGGAGGCGGCGGCACGACACCGGGCGACCCTGCTCTCCGCCGCCAACTTCGCCCTGGCCCTCGTCGAACGACGCGTGCCGCAGGACACGCTCGCCCGTCTCGACCTGACATGTGTACGGATGATCCTGGTGGGCGCGGAGCCGATCTCCCCCACCGTGTGGCGCGCCTTCGTCCGGCGGATGCGGCCCACAGGGCTCGCCGCGAGCGCGCCACAGCCGGTGTACGGACTCGCCGAGGCCACCCTGGCCGTGACGTTCCCGCTGCCCGGTGAGGTGGCTCGACCGCTCGCCCTGGACCGGTCGGCGCTCAGCCGGGGGCTGGCCGTGGACACCGCGCCCGGAAGCCCGGACGCGGTCGAGCTGATGGACGTGGGAAGCCCTGTGCACGGCTGCGTCGTCCGGATCACCGACGACGCGGGCGAGGCCGTCGGGGATCGCCGGGTCGGTCACATCGAGGTGCGGGGCCCGCAGGTGGCCCGGGGCTATCACCGTGCTCCGGAGGCGACGGCGGACGCGTTCGTCGACGGGTGGCTGCGCACCGGCGACATGGGTTTCCTGCGCGAGGGGCGGCTCTGTGTGACGGGCCGGTCCAAGGACGTCGTCTTCGTCGACGGGCGGACGTTCCACGCGGCGGATCTCGAAGAGGTGGCCGCGGGCGCGCCCGGTCTCGGGCGGTGCCCCGTCGCGGTCGTGGGCTCCACCGATCCGGCGGGCGGCGGCGAGCGGGTGGTCGTCTTCCTCGCACCCGCGCCACCCCTTGCCGCCGTGACCGCCGCGTCGCTGCGCGAGGTCGCGGTGCGGGTCCGCGAGGCCCTGGGGCACGACGACGTACGGGTGTTGGCGGTGCCCGTACGCGCGTTCCCGCGCACGACCAGCGGAAAGGTCCGGCGAGGGGTGCTTCGGGACCGCTTCGAGGACGGCGAGTATCCGCAGATCGCGGAGCGGGGGGCTGTGGGGGTGTTCGGGGACCGATCCCTGCCGGGGGCAGGGGCCGACTCCGCCGGCCCCACCGTCCCGACCGGTCCGGAGCGAACCACCCCTGCAGGGGGCATCGTCGGCGCGGACGCCATCGGTGACCGCCACGCGCGGCCGGGCGACAAGCCACCGGCCGCGCCCCGGTCTCGACGGGACGTCGAGGCCGTCGTGCTCCGGGTCTGGGCCCGGGCGCTCGGGCTGGCGGTGGAGGAGATCGCCCCCCACGACGACTTCCGCGCGCTCGGGGGCTCGTCGCTCAAGGCCATGGAGGTACTGGCCGCCCTGGAGGACGCGTTCGGCATACCGCTGCGCCCGTCCGACATACGCGACCACGCCACGGTGTCCGCGCTCACCGGGCTCATCCTCACCGCGGACACTCCGACGGGCTCCCCTTCGCGCCGCCCGCAGACGGACGAGTCCCCCTCACGCACTCCCCGCCCGGAGCCCGTCCGTGGCGCCGAGTCCGCGGTCGCCGTCTCCGGCCTCGCCTGCCGATTCCCCGGCGCCGAGTCCCCGGAGGCGTTCTGGGACCGGCTCGTCGAAGGCTACGACGCCGTCACCGGTGTACCGGACGGGCGGTGGGCGGAGCCCTCGGACGCTCACGCCCGGTGGGGCGCGTTCCTCGACGAGCCGGCCGGTTTCGACGCCGGATTCTTCGGCATCGGCCAGGAGGAGGCCCTGGCGACCGATCCCCAGGCGCGGATCCTCCTGGAACTCGCCCACGAGGCGCTGGAGCGGGCCGGGTACGCGGGCCCGCGCCGGCACGGGCGCCGGGTGGGCGTGTTCGTCGCCGCCGGTGACAGCGGCTATCGGAAGGTGCTCGACCAGACCTGCCCAGAAGGCGAGTTGCCCGTCGCGGCGCTGACCGGGAACCTCCCCAACATGCTCGCCGCCCGCGTCGCGCACTGCCTGGATCTGACCGGGCCCGCACTCGCGGTCGACACCGCGTGCTCCTCGGCGCTGGTCGCGCTGCATCTCGCACGCCGCAGCCTCCAGGCCGGTGAGTGCGACATCGCCGTCGTCGGCGGCGTACACCTCAATCTGACGCCGACCGGGTACGCCCTGCTCGAGAAGGCTCAGGCGCTCTCCCCGACCGGCCGCTGTCACGCGTTCGGCGCGGCCGCCGACGGCTTCGTCCCCGGGGAGGGCGGCGCGGCGCTCGTCCTGACCCGTCTCGACGAGGCGGAGCGGGCCGGTGATCCGGTCCTCGCGGTCCTCCGCGGCACCGCAGTGAACAACGACGGACGCTCGCTGAGCCTGATGGCGCCCAATCCCCTGACACAGCGTGACGTCATCACGCGGACGTACCGCGACGCGGGCATCGATCCCGAGAGCGTGTCGTACGTGGAGGCGCACGGCACCGGTACCCCGATCGGCGACCCGGTCGAGGTGCGCTCGCTCGCGCACGCCTTTCCGCCGCGCGCCGACGGACGGCTCCGGCTGCTCGGCTCGGTCAAGGCCAACGTCGGGCATCTGCTCAACGCGGCCGGTATGCCGAGTCTGGTGAAGGTCGTCCTCGCGCTCGGGCGGCGGCAGTTGCCGCCGTCCCCGCTGCGGACGGTGCCCGCCCCCGCGCTCGATCTGACAGCCTCCGGTTTCGCCCTGGTGGACGAGGTACGGGACTGGGAGGCTCCCGGCCCGCTGGTCGCGGGGGTCAACGCGTTCGGCTTCGGCGGCACCAACGCCCATGCCGTACTGGAGGAGGCACCCGCCCGGCCCCAGAGGAATCGGACGCCCTCGGACGGTCCACGGCTGCTCACCCTGTCGGCGCACGGGACGACCGCGCTGCGGGCTGCCGCTGCCGGTCTCGCGGACCATCTGCGGGACAACCCCGGTCTCGACGAGGGCGATGTCTGCGCCGCCGTCGCCTCGGCCCGCGACGAGGGACCCGACCGTCTCGCCCTCGTCGCGGAGGGCGATCTCACGGCCCGGCTCGACGCCGTACGCGACGACGCTTCGCGCCACGTCGGCTCACGCCGAGCGGCTGTGCACGACAGCACCGAACGCGCCGGCTGCGTAGAGGACATCACCGGACGCGACGACGAGGCAGGCGACCCGGTGGCGCCGATCGGCGCCACCGTTCGCTCCCGGGCGCGTCTCGTCCTCCTCCTGCCCGGGCAGGGCGTGCGCCCGCACGGTCAGGCCCGGGCCCTCTACGCGGACGCGCCCGCGTTCCGGGAGACGCTCGACGAGGCGTCCGATCACGTCGGCAGGATCGGCGGGCGCAGTCTCGCCGGCTGGTGCCTCGACCCCGACGTGTCGCACGACGCGTTCGCCGGGACCGACATCGCCCAGCCGCTCCTGGTCGCCTACGGGGTCGCGCTCGCCCGCCAGATACGGGCGTGGGGGATCACGCCGGACGCGGTCGCCGGGCACAGTGTCGGAGAGATCGCCGCCGCGTGCGTCGCCGGGACGCTCTCGCTCGGCGACGCCGTACGGTTCGCCGCCGAACGCGGCCGGTTGATGGCGGAGTTCTGCGCCCCCGGCGCCATGGCGGCGGTGCGCTGCGACGAGGAGACGGTCACCGCTCTGGTGGCCGACGCCCGGGGCGCGCTGAGTGTGGCCGCGGTGAACGGTCCGGACCAGGTCGTCCTGGCCGGGACGGAGGCCGCCGTCGACCGAGCGGTCGCCGAGCTGTCCGCCCGGGGGATCGCGGCACGCAGGCTCGGGGTGTCCCGGGCGTTCCACTCGCCCCTGATGGATCCTGCCCTCGACCCGCTCGCGGAGGCCGCCGGAGACCTCGCGCTCCGGCCGTCCGTGACACCGCTGATCAGTACGGTCACCGCCGCGTGGCAACCGGTCCTGGACCCCGCGTATCTGCGGAACCACGCCCGGCAGCCGGTCCGCTTCGGCGCGGCCGTGGACCGGCTGCTCGGCGACGGGTACGACACCTTCGTGGAGCTCGGCGCCGGAGCCCTGTGCGGGACCGTGCGCGCCGTGGCGGCGGCTCACCCACGCGGAGCCGGGGCGCTCGCGCTCGCGGCCGGGGACCGCGACGGTGCGCGGGGGCTGCTGGGGACCGTGGGTCGGCTCTGGCAGCGGGGCGTGCCCCTGGACCGTACGGCCATGGACTCCGGACGGGCCCGGATCTCCGTACCGACGTATCCCTTCCAGCGGCGCCGCCACTGGCCTGCCGCCACTGCCCGGCCACGCCCGATGCTGCACCGGTTCGTGTGGGACGACGCCCCGCTGACCGTCGGCTCGGGGCCGCGTACCGTCCTGCTGGCCGGCCCCGACTCGCCGCTCGCCCGCGCGTTCGCGGACCGGCTCGCGGCGAGGGGTGTCACGGTCCGGCGGGCCGGGGAGCCGATGCCCGACGGAACGCCGGCCCCGACAGCGGCCGTGCTGCTCGCGGGTGAGGCGGTGGAGCCCGACTCCGCCGACGCGCTCGACGCGGCGCACCGCGCCATGGTGACCGAGCTCCAGGACCTGCTTCCGGACCTCGCGCGCCATCGCCCGCGCGTGCTCGTCGTCACCGAGGACGTCCATGTCACCGGCGCCGCTGCGGAACGTCCGCGCCCCGCGCAGGCGGTCCTGACCGGGCTGGCCCTGGCGCTGCCCCAGGAGTTGTCCGGTGTCGCGGCGCACAGCGTCGACCTGTCCTCCGTGGACGACGTCGACGCGCGTCTCGACGCGCTCGACCACGAACTCGCCGCGCGCCCTGCGTCGCACGGCGACGACCTCGTCCGAACAGCCATCGCCTGGCGGGCCGGGCGACGCCTCGGCCGGACCTCCGAACCGGTCGCGACGGCACGGGAGGCGGCGCTTCCGGCCGACGGCGTGTATCTGATCACCGGGGGCGCCGGAGGGGTCGGTGGCGCACTGGCCCGTGACCTCGCGGGCCGGGGCCGGCCGACCCTGGTGCTGACGGGTCGCTCGACCGTGTCGCCGGACGGGCTCCTCGGCGAACTCCGGGCGCTCGGCGCCACCGTGGAGTACCGCGCCGCCGATGTCTCCCGCGAGGCCGACGTCGATGCGCTGCTCGCGGGTCTGCCGCGTCTCGACGTGCTGGTGCATGCGGCTGGGGTGGTCCGCCCCGGCACTCTGCGGGCGAAGACGCCCGAGGAGGTGGCCGAGGTCCTGGCCGCCAAGACGCGCGGCGCGGCGCTGCTCGCGCGCGGACTCCGCGAGCACGACCTGCGCCCGGCCCTGTGCGTGGCGTTCTCCTCGGTCGCGTCGGTGCTGCCGGGCCTGGCGGGGGCCATCGGCGACTACGCCGCCGCCAACGCCCATCTCGACGCCTTCGCCGCCGCCGAGCGCGCGGCCGGCCGGCCATGGCTGGCGGTCAACTTCGCGGCGTTCGCCGATACGGGACTCCTCGCGCGTACGGGCCTTCCCGGCGGTACGGGACTCCCTTCCGACGCGGGCAGCCCCGGCGGTACGGGAGGCTTCTCCGGCGCGGGACGCAGGGCCGGTACGCGAACCCTCGCGTCGGGCGCGGCGCCCGGGGCCGGGCGCGGGCCCGCGCCGCTGGCCACCGGCGTGGCGCTGGAGGCACTGCGCCGGGCCTGCGGCATCGACGCCGCGCAGGTGATGATCGCCGACCTGGGGCCGGGTGACACCCGTCGTACCCCGGCCGATGTCGTCGTACCCGCGTCTGCGAACGTCCGGCCCCCGTCGACGGCGTCAGAGACGAGCGCGGTACGCGCCGAGGACGCGACCGGACTGTCGGACGTCCTGCGGCGGCTCCTCTCCGAGGCTCTCCACGTGCCCCCGGCCGAACTCGGGGACGACGTGCCGCTGCTCGGCCTGGGCCTGGACTCGCTCATGGCCGTCGATCTCGTCAAGCGGCTGGAGAAGGAGCTCGACCGTTCCCTCCCCATCACGCTGTTCTTCGAGCACCGCACCCTGGGCGAGCTCGCCCGCCGACTCCGCTCCCACGAGCCCGAGGCCTCCGCGGCGGCACCGACCGGGACGGCGGCCGACGACGGCCTCCCCTTCTCCCTGACACCGGTCCAGCTCGCCTTCCACACCCAGGGCGGGCTGTACCCGGACGTCGCCGCCTACGGGTATGTGACACAGGACGTGCGCGGCCCCCTCGACCCCGATCTCCTCGGCGTGGCGCTCGGCCTGCTCGCCGACCGTCACCCGATGCTCCGTGTCCGGGTCCACCCCGGGCAGCCGGCGCCCACGCAGGCGGCCGTTCCCTCTGGCCGCGCACGGATACCCGACTGGTACGAGGTCGGTGATCTGCCCGGTATCCGCTCCGTCGAGGAGGAGGTGGAGCAGCTCGAAGAGGCCTTGTGCAACCGCCCGTTCGACCTCGCCGCCGAGGCTCCCGTGCGCGCCGTGCTCGCCCGTACCGGCGCCCCGGGCTCCGCCCGGCTCGTACTCGTGGTGCATCACGCCGCCGCCGACGGCTTCAGCCTGAACATCCTCGGCGAGGAACTCTGGGCCCTGTACACGGCCCTCTCACAGGGGCGCTCCCCTGAACTCCCCACGCTCACCACCCACTTCGCCGCCTACGCCGCGCACGAACGGGCGGAGCGTTCGGAGGCCGCCCTCGCCGAGGACAGGGCGTACTGGCGTGAGGTGCTCGCCCGCGGGGGCGAACCGCTCGCGCTTTCGTACGACGGCGACCCACTGGCTCACCCCGAACCCCCGCTCCTCGCCCACCAGGTGGCCCCCGGCCCCGGTCTGTCGGCCGCGCTGCGCGAAGTGGCCGCCGCGCACGACGTGTCCCTGTTCCATCTGCTGCTCGCGGCGTACGCACGCTGCCTGTCACGTTGGGGCGGCGGCCGGGAGGACGTGTCCGTCAATGTCGCGCGGGCCCGCCGCGAGACGAGGCTGCCCGGCATCGACCGGCTCGTCGGCCCCCTGGCCGACACCCTCCCTGTCCCCGTGCGCGTCGGCCGGGACGATTCGGTGCACACGCTCGCCGTACGGCTGCGCGACGCGTGGCCGGAGGCCGAGCGGCACGGCCGGCTCACGAGTCTGGACCTCGCGCGGCTCCTGCCTGCGGACGGGGCGGGACCGCGTACGGCAGCGCCCGCGTCGTTCAGCTTCGCGCGGTTCCCGGTCTCCCTCGACCCCGACTGCCCCGTGGAGGTCCGCCCGACCTCCGCCGGAACGGCCTCCGCCGCCACCCGGCTCGGCCTGCTGTGCTGGGAGTCGGACGGGGAGCTGTCGTTCTCCTGGAACTTCCCGGCCCGGCTCTTCGACCGGGCCACGGTCGCCCGGCTCGCCGACGAGCACCTGGCCGAGCTCGCCGAGGCCGCCAAGCCCGCGCGGGCCGCACGGCTCGGCGAGGCGGTCGCGGCACCCGTTGCCGCCGCGCGGATCCCTGTTCTCTCCCACGAGCCGTCCGGCGCGCGTCCCGACATCGTCGCCCGGCTCCGCGCGCAGTTCCGCGCGACGCCGGACGCGGTGGCCGTCGACACCGGCGACGGCGGCGTCCTGACCTATGCCGAACTGGACCGGGCGTCCGCCTCACTCGCCTCCCGGCTGCGCGCCCACGGCGTCGTCCCGGGTGACCTGGTGGGACTTCTGACCGAACCCGGCGGCGACACCGTGGCGAGTGTGGTCGGGATCCTGCGGGCCGGTGCGGGCTGGGTGCCGCTGGACGCCGCCCATCCCCCCGCCCGTCTGGCCGACCAGCTGGAGCGTTCCCGTACCCGCGCCCTCGTCTGCCATACGGCCACCCTCGCTTCGGCGACCCAGCTCGCCGAGGCCGCCGGCATCACGCTCGTCACGGCCGACGGCCCGTCGTCCGCTCCCGCCGGACAGTGGTCCCGCACGGAGGTTCCGGCGCCCGGCCCCGACTCCCTCGCCTACGTGATCTTCACTTCGGGCTCCACGGGGCGCCCGAAGGCGGTGCCGATCACCCGTCGTTCGATGACCAACTACCTCGACTGGGCACTGGCCACGTTCGGGTACGGCGAGGGCGACCGGCTCGCCCAGACGGCGTCCCTGTGCTTCGACGCGTCGGTACGTCAACTCCTCGCACCGCTCCTCGTCGGGGCCACGGTGGTCACCCTCCCCCGCCGGCTGCTCCGGGATCCCGAAGCGCTGCTCGACCGGGTCGAGCAGGCCCGGATATCGGTGTGGAGTTCGGTCCCGAGCCTGTGGTCCCGGCTCCTCGAGGCCGCCGAGACCCGCGTACGGGACGGCGCACAGGCACCGGACCTGTCGGCGCTGCGCTGGATCCACGTGGGCGGGGAGGCGCTCCCGCCCGCCCATGTCCGCCGCTGGTACGACCTGTTCGGTCCCGGGCACCGGATCGCCAACCTGTACGGGCCCACCGAGTCCACCATCAACGCCACGTTCCACATCATCGACGGCCGCCCCTCCGACGACGTACGGACGCTGCCCATCGGCACGCCCCTCACCGGCACGGAGGTCGACGTGGTGGCGGCGGACGGGCGGCGCTGCGCACCGGGCGAGCCCGGCGAGCTGCTCATCGCAGGTGTGGGGCTCACGCCCGGCTACCTCCACGAACCCGAGCTGACCGCCGCCGCGTTCATCGTGCGCGACGGGCGCCGCTGGTATCGCAGCGGCGACCGGGTCCGGCGCGACGCGGAAGGCGTCCTCGAGTTCCTCGGACGGCTCGACGACCAGGTGAAGGTCCGCGGGCACCGGGTGGAACCGGGCGAGATCGAGTCGGTGCTGCTGACGCATCCGGCGGTCGCGCGTGCCGCCGTGGTGCACGGTGACGAACGGCTGAGCGCCTTCGTCGAGTGTCGGCCGGGCGTCGCGGCTCCGGATTCCACGGCTCTGCGCACGCATCTGGCACGGACGCTTCCGGAGTACATGCTCCCGGCCCGGATCCACCTGGTCGACGAACTCCCTCTGACCGGGACCGGAAAGATCGACCGCGCCGCGCTCACCGCGCCCACGCCCACGCCCACGCCCGCGCCTGCGCCCGCGCCCGGCTTCGGGGAGCCGACGGACGCCCCGGCGCCGGGGACTCTCCCGGTGACGCCGACCGAGGTCCTCCTGGCCGGTGTCTGGTCCGAGCTCCTCGACAGCGAGGAGATCCGGCGCGAGGACGACTTCTTCACCCTGGGCGGCGACTCCCTGCTCGTCCTCCAGGTGTTCGCGCGGCTGCGGGAGAAGATCCCGGTGCTGCCGAGGCCCACGGCCGTGTACGACCACCGCACCCTGGCCGCCCTCGCGGCGGCGATCGACGGCGTCGCCGACGACCGTCCTGCCGACGCCCCCGCCGAAGGACCGGCCGACACACAGGGCCGACTCGGTCGCGACGACGTCCACCCACGCGGTCCGTCACCGTTCCCCCTCGCCCCCTCCCAGCGCGGATTCCTCCTCGCCGAGGCCATGGCACCGGGCTCCCACACGGCGTGGCTCGCTTGTCTGCGGGTCGACGGACCGCTGCGACCCGAGGTGTTCCAGCGGGCCGTCGACGCCTGCGTCGTACGCCACCCGATGCTGCGGACCGTGTTCCCCGCCGGCTCGCGTCCGCCGGTCCAGCAGGAGCTTCCGCCCACCCTGCGGCTCCCGGTCGACTTCGAGACCCTCTCCGAACCGGGACTCCTCCCGTCACGGATCGCCGAGGAGCGGGAGCGCCGCTTCGAGCCCTGGGCGTGGCCCCTGCTGCGACTGCGGCTGCTCACGCTGGGGCCCGACGAGCACGCGCTCGTCGTCCACGCCCATCACCTGATCGGCGACGGCTACAGCGTGGCGCTGCTCGGTCGGGAGCTGCTCGCCGTCTACGACCGTGTCGTACGCGGCGAGCCGGCCGAACTCCCGCCGCTGCGCGCCACCTTCCGGGACCACGTGGCCCTTCAGGAACGCGTGGCGTCGTCCGGCGAAACCGTCAAGGCCCGACTCGGCGCGCCCTATCGGCGCCCGGTCCTCGGCAGGCCCACGCCCGCCACGCCCGACAAGGATCCTGGGGCACCCCCGTACCGATCCATCGGGTTCACCCTGGGCGAGGACCAGGTCGGCGCCCTGCGCCGGATGGCCACCGCGGCGGGTACGACGCTCTTCGCCCCGGTCCTCACCGCGTACTACCGGACGCTGGCCGCCACGACCGGGCAGGAGGATCTGATCCTCGGACTTGCGGTCTCGGGCCGCGACGACGACGCGCGGCCCGACGCCCATCTGGTGTTCGGCCCGTTCGCCGCGGCCGTGCCGGTGCGGCCGGCTCCGTCGGGGGGTGAGGGGAGGCCGGGCCGCACGTTCGCCGAGGACCTTCGCGCCGTGGTGGACGCGGTGGAGGTGGCCCGTGGGCAAGGAGTCCACGCGTCCCCGAGGGAAGTCGGGCTGCCGCCGGCCGCCCAGTTCTTCTTCACCTTCCTGGACTTCTCGGCCCTCGGTCCGCTGAGCGGCGACACACTGAGCCTGAGGTGGGACGACGGCGACGCCGTCCTCGCCCCGCCTCCGGTGGGGACGGACACGTTCCTGGCGGTGCGCCCGATCGGCGATGGAGGGCTGCGGGTGACGCTGCGCGCGTCCACCGCCGCCTTCCCGGACGAGTCGGCCTTCGCCCGGTTCACCGGCGCGCTGCGGAGCGCGATGGCCGCGGCAGCGGACGACGCACCGGCCACTGCGCCGCGTTCCCGCGTCGCGATCGGGCGCGCGGCGGAGCAGGAACCCTCGCCCGCCGTCGGCGTCCTGGACTCCGCGCTCGTCGGCTACCTGCCCCCGCCCGGTCAGCTCGCGGCAGTCGCCGGCCTCGGAGGAGCCGCGGCCGGGACGGTGTCGCGTGAGCACCTCCGCCGGCTGCTCTTCCCCGAAGGGCAGCCGCGGCTCGTGGAGGAGATCGGCACGCCTATGGGTCGGTCCGGATTCGTGTGCCTCCCGCTGTTCGCCGACGAGCTCGCGTCGACGTCCGACCTCGCGGACCGTACGGCCCGGGCCGTCGCCTACGCGTCGTCGCTGGGCGCTCGCTGCGTCTCGCTCGCGGGCATGATCCCGTCCCTGACCGCGTACGGCTTCGAGGTCCTGCGCGAGTCGGACACCGGCACCCCGGCCAAGACGGCCCTCACCACGGGGCACGCGGCGACGGCGGTGTCCGTGGTCAAGACCGTCCACGCCGCGCTGGCCAGGGCCGGCCGTGAACTCGGCGACCTCGTCGTCGCCGTGGCCGGTCTGGGCTCCATCGGCAGTTCGTCCCTCGAACTGCTGTTGACCCTCGCGTCCGAGCCGCCCGCCCGGCTGCTCCTGTGCGATGTCGCCGGCAGCGTGCCACGGCTGCGGAGGCTGGCGGATGACCTGGTCGCTCGGGGTCTGGCCCGGAACGTGGAGGTCCACGAGTCCGGCCCGACGCTGCCGGCCGCCGTGTACGAGGCCGGTCTCCTGATCACCGCCGTGAGCGGGGGCGGCGCGGTGCTCGACGTGTCGAGGCTGCGGGCCGGTGCGATCGTCGTCGACGACTCGTTCCCGCACTGCTTCGACACCGGGGCGGCCCTGGCCCGGATGCGGGAGCGGCGCGATGTCCTGATCGTCGGCGGCGGTCTGCTGTCCGTCGGGTCCGTGGAGCGCCGGACGGCTCCGTGGTTGCCGCCGGCCGCGGCGGCGGGGTACGCCGCGCAGACATGGCTTCCGGGCACGATCGCATCGTGCCGTCTGGAGTCCCTGCTCCATGCGGCGCACCCCGAACTCCCCCTGGTCCACGGCCTGGTGGACGCCCGGCTCGCATTGGCGCATTGGCGCGGCATGGAGGAGGCCGGCATCGAAGCGGGACCACTGCATCTGCTCGGACACGCGGTCGCCGCCGAGGAGGGAGACCTCGACGGCTTCCCTCCTCGGCGTGCCGGGTCCCGACGGGTCCGCTGACCGGACGTCCGAGCGGGCAAGCCGCCCGCCGGAACGCCTCGCCGGGGCACGGCCGTGCCGGTGGCCCGGCGAGGCGTTCGGCGTCCGGGCGCGGGGCGGCGTCCGGGCGCGGGGCGGCGTCCGGGCGCGGGGCGGCGTCCGGGGCTCACGCGAAGCGCTTCTCGTAGAGCCAGTTCCAGCGCGCCACCAGGACGAGCGCCCACACCAGGCTCGCGGGCGCCCAGCGTCCGGCGACGGCGGCGAGGAGCAGCGGCGCCGCGACCATGGGCAGCCCGACCGCGACGATCCACCGGGCGCCCTTCCCCGACAGCGCGCCGGCCAGCATGCCGACGCCCAGGAACACGGCGATGGCGCCGCACATCAGCCAGCGCATCCCGTGCGGCAGGCGGCCTTCCGCGTGCTCCACCGCGGCGCCGAGCGCGGCGGCCAGGGACGCGAGGGCTCCCGTCGCCACGCAGTGCAGCGGCAGCGAGAACCGGGGGGCCAGCACTCCGAAGCCGAGGAGGGGCACCCCGCTCGACCGGCGCACGGCCAGCGCCCACAGGGCGAGGAGCAGGGCGAAGGAACCCACGGCCAGGCTGCACAGCTCGGTGTTCCACTCGGCCTCCGAGGCCGCGTCCACACCCTGCGCGATGCCCTCGCCGAGCACGATCAGGGTGAACAGGCCGAGCCGCTCGTCGAGATGGCGTGGATCGAATCGGGCCGCCCTCGGGGCGGCGCCGGCCTGCCCGTCGCGTCGGTCCCGCTCCTCCCACTCCCCCTGGAGCCGCGCCATCACCTGGTTCCTCGACAGGGCGAAGGTGAGGCCCAGATCGATGGCGAGCCCGCCCGCCCACAGCCAGTACCGGAGTGGCTCGTCGGCCCACACCGAGACGATCCATGGCACGACGCCGGCCGAGAGCTGCGCCATCGGCCAGTCCGCGGGGACCTCGCCGCGCCCCTGCCACACCCGTGAGGCCAGCAGTCGGACGAGGACATAGGCCAGGGCGAAGGCGTCCGCGTGGTCCGAGCGCACCTCCGGTACGGCCGCGGCATCACCGCGAGTCCGAACATGCCGATGAGCACGGAGCGGGTGTGCACCTTGTCGGCCGCCACGTTGCCGTACGTCGTGAAGCACATCCACGCGGTCCAGAACGCCAGGTAGAGCACGCAGTACAGGGCGAGATCGGTGTGGCCGGGGGCACCGTGCAGCAGGTGCGCGAGCTGGGCCACACCGGCGACGGCGATCAGGTCGAAGAACAGCTCCAGCCATGAGGCGTGCCGTTCGGACTCTCCGGAGGCGTCCGGAGTCGGGGCGGACTCTGCGGCGGGCTGAGCGGTCATGACGGTGAGTATCGGACGAAACACCCGCGCGCCCCGGGTGGTGAGCGGCTCGCCGCGCCGTTGTGGCCTAATGGCAGGAACCGGGCCGCCTCGGGCGTACGGGTCGCGGCCCGACCGACCTGGAGCGATGAAAGATCGATGACGCTGAACGAGGGCAGCCGGGTGCGGCTGGCGGCGGAACTGAGGCTGACCGGCACGGTGACCCCGGCCGAGGACTCCCCCGCGGGCGAGGGCACCGTCGCCGGTTCCCTCTCCCTGGGGGCGGGGATCGAGGGCACCGTCGAGCGGGTCGACTCCCATGGCAAGGAGCAGGGCCATGAGGTCCGCGAGTACCTCAGGCTCACGTCGCTCCTCGAGGACTTCGGCCACCAGATGCCGACGGAGAGCAGGGGCCGACTGGAGGAGCAGATCGCCTCGTTGGTACCGGCGTGGCAGGACTACGAGCGGGAGAAGGACCGCGTGACGCTCCGCGTCCGCCTCGACAACGGTTTCGTCCTCGACGACGTGCCGGAGCATCTCTTCACCACCGGCTGATCACGGCTCCGGTCCGGCGCCGGTGCCGGACTGCGGGGATGACGACGCCACGCAGGGGACGGTGAGGCTGCGCAGGGGTCGGTGAGGCTGCGCAACGGGCCGTGGGGGTACGGCCTGGTCACCAAGGTGTCGCACCGGTCGGGCTCGTGGCACGGCATCAGCTCGTCGTACGGGACCGGCTCCTCGGGCGGATGCTGTCATCCCGGGGTACGGTCGCGCCCCGGACCGGACACCCGCGCGAGCGGGCGGGTCCGGGGCGCTCCCGTCGGTTCAGGAGAGCTTGCCGTCGTAGTCCGGGAGCTTGAACGTCCGCTCGGCGTGGCCGCCGACGAAGTCGGTGGGGCGGTTGCCGATGTTCGCGATGATCGTGTAGCCGCGGGCCTCGATCTCGGCGCGCTTGGCCGTCTTGTACGTGCTGACCTCTTCGAAGAGGTCGGGCAGGCTGCGTACGTAGAGCCCGGAGACGGGGTAGCCCTCGGCCTTCAGGTTGTACTGGGTGAGGGCGTGGATGATGCCGGGGCGTGCCGTGACGAAGAAGACGGCCACGCCGCGGGAGTGGGCGTAGCGGGCCAGGTCGCGGACGTCCTGGACGGCCGGGGTGGGCAGGTGCAGGAAGAAGTGGAAGTCCGTCTCCAGCGAGGTGTTGTCGATGTCGAGGACGATCGCCTGCTTCTCACCGTCGGCGTTCGCGGTGCGCTGCTCGATGTACGGCCGGGCCGTGTCGACGACGGCCTTGACGTCGCGACGCCACGTGCCGTAGTCGACGCCGGCGAGGTCGGCGACCCCGCCCGTGGATGCGGCGGTCACGGCGACCGGGGCCGACACGGGCGCGGCCGAGGCGGTGGCCGGGGACGCGACCAGGATGCCGACCGCCGCGGCGGCGGACAGGGCCGTTCTGACACCGAGAGTGTGGCGATGCATGTGGGGGATCTCCTGTGGACGGAGACACGTCCGGTGGGACGGGTCTGGGCGAACACGACGGTTTGGCATGTTCGCGACTAGATTCGGGCCTGCGCGACGCCATGTCTACCGGTCGGTAGGAAATTCCTCGTTCACACGTGGTTAACGCCGGACTCCCGTTCTTGACGGTTCGTCAAGGCTTGGGTGCCCCTCAGAGATCACGCGGACAGGCGGCAGGCAGGTCGACCGGCAGACAGGGCAGGCATGGGCTCCGTGATCACGGAGTCGTGACGCTGCTCTGCGACTCACGTCGAAACCCGGATGCGGGCGCCGGCTCTCGCCTGCCAGTCTCGAGGCCATGCGTACGTTCGAAGAGCTCGTGGAGGAAGGCGAGGCCGTCCCCACCGCAGGGTGGGACTTCTCCTGGTTCGCCGGTCGCGCCGGCGAGCAGCGGCCGTCCTGGGGGTACTCGAGGCTGCTCGCCGAGCGGATGGCGAAGGCCGCAGCCGGACTCGACATCCAGACGGGCGGCGGCGAGGTGCTGGCGTCGGTTCCCGTCGCCCCGCCGGTGCTGGCGGCGACGGAGTCCTGGCCCCCGAACATCGCGATCGCCCGCCGCACCCTGGCGAAGTTCGACGCAGCCGTCGTCGAGACCGAGGACGCGGCCGACCTGCCGTTCGCAGAGGAGTCGTTCGACCTGGTGGTCAGTCGGCACCCCGTGGTGACCCGCTGGGACGAGGTACGACGGGTGCTGCGTCCGGACGGCGTGTATCTGGCCCAATGCGTCGGCTCCGGCTCGGTGCGGGAACTGACCGAGTTCATGATGGGGCCTCAGCCGCTGATGTCGCGGCCGATGCCGGTGACCACCACCTATGCCGGTACGAGCCCGATCGCGACGGTGGCCGCCGCGGAGGCGGTGGGTCTGGACGTCGTCGACGTGCGCCAGGAAGCCCTCCGGATGGAGTTCCATGACATCGCGGCGGTGGTCCACTTCCTGCGCAAGGTGATCTGGATCGTCCCCGGCTTCACGGTGGACGCCTACCGTGACCGCCTGGCGGAACTCCACTCCTTCATCGAACGCCATGGTCCGTTCGTGGCCCACTCGCAGCGCTTCCTCATCGAGGCGCACCGGCGGAGGTAGCGAGAGCGTTGGACTCGCTGCTCGCGTCCGCGGCCGCGCTCGCCGCGCCCGGACGGAGGGCGGTGATCAGCGGGCGCAAGGGGAGACGAAGCGCCGCAACGCCCGCCCCCGGCACCCCCTGCCCTACCCCCCGCCGACCTGACGCCCCACGGCCGTCAGCGTGTCGAGGGCGTGGTCGAGGGCGGCGAGCAGGGGCGCGTGCTGTTCGGGGGCGTACAGCATCCGTAGCGCCAGTCCGTCGGAGAGTGCGATGACGGCGTCGGCGGTCGCGGCCGGCGCGGGGCACGCGGCGGTCTCCAGCCATGCCACGAGCGCCTGCTTGACGTCATCGTCGACCTGCCGCCGGATGGCCCCGAGGCGGGGATGGTGCGCCGCGTGGACGGCGAAGGCGAGCTGGGCCGCGGCCTCGGCGCGGCGCTCCTCGTCGAGCGGGAGCGTGGTGAGGATCAGCTCGTGCAGCGCCTGCCGCAGGGGCAGGCCCGTGTCCACCAGCGCCATCCGCTCCTCGATGCGCTCACCGGCCATTTCGGCCGCGAAGACGAGCATGTCCTCCTTGGTGCTGAAGTACTTCTGCACAGCACCGGCGGAGCGGCCGCAGGCGGCGGCGACGGTGCGCACACTGACCTGATCCAGGCCCTGTTCGGCGGCGAGACGGAGCAGAGCCGCGCCGATCCGCCTGCGCTGCTCCTGCCTGTCGACGATCTTGGGCATCGGACGCACCCTCTTTCTTTGAGATACAGTCGTATCCTAAACGAAGGGGGAGCACGATGATGGACGACCGGAGCCGTCCCGACGCGCCTGCCGTACGCATATCGGACCAGGACCGGGACAGGACGCTCGCCGCCCTCGCCACCGCCCTCGCCGAGGGCCGGCTCGATCCGCCGGAACACGCTACCCGCGCCGGAGCCGCCGTCGCGGCCAGGACCGCCACCGAACTCGCCGCTCTGACGGCCGACCTGCCCGCCGCGAAGCCCACCCGTGCGGAGCAGGACCGCAAGGACCTCGCCGAATGGCTCGCGGAGTGGCGCTACTGGCTCGGCGGCCTGGTGATCATGTCGGGCATCTGGGGCGTGCGCTGCCTGCGGAAGGGTGAGTTCACGTACTACTGGCCGGTCGCACCGCTCGGCATCTGGGCAGTGGTCCTGATCGCCATCGCGATCTGGCCCGGTGACCGCGACGCGGACGAGGAGCCGTAGGACTCCGCGACCGGCACGGTCAGCGAGCCCCGGGGCCGCGCCGTGAGGCTCGGGGAGGCGTCGCCCGCGGGCCTCGGATCTCGGCGGAACGGGCGAACGGCCGTGCGCGAGGAGCTACTTCACCGCGTTCATCGTCGCGTAGACGACGGTGTTGGCCTGGTAGCCGGTGCTCTTGGACCAGCTGCCGCCGCAGGTGATCAGGCGTAGTTCGGGGCGGGCGGAGCCGGCGTAGACCTTGTCGTCGGGGAAGTCGTCCTTCGCGTGGACCTCCACCGCGTCGACCTTGAAGAGGGCCGTGCGGCCGTCCTGGCGGTCGACCGCGATCTCGGCCCCCTTCTCGAGGGCGCCGAGCTGGTGGAAGACGGCCGGGCCGGAAGGGGTGTCCACGTGTCCCGCCACCACGGCCGTCCCCCGCGAGCCGGGGGTGGTTCCGTCCGCGTACCAGCCGGCCAGGGCGGGGGCGGTGACGGGTGGCGGTTTCAGTGTGCCCTCGGCGTCCAACTCCAGGCGGGTCAGGAAGGCGTCGACCTCGATGGCCGGGATCCGGATCCGTACCGGGTCCGAGGCGGGCAGCGGCGCGGGGCCGGGGCTGTTCGGTGCGGTTCGGGGGGCCGTCCGTGCTCCGGGCGGCGAGCCGGCCTGTGTCGCCGTGGGCTGCGGGGGGCTGTTGTCCCGCAGCGCGCCTGCCAGCAGCAGGGATCCGATGAGTGCGATCGAGGCGAGCGTCTTGAACGAAGGAGGGCGCCGCGGCGGGGTGCCGGTGGTCTTCGGCCTGGAGCCTTTCCTCATGGTGGTGATGCCTTTGCTCGGTGCCGGGAGCCCCGACGGCCCCCGGCCTCCTCACGGGGGGCCGGGGGCCGGGGTCGGGCCGGGGCTGCGGGCCGGGGCGGACGTATCGTCAGGCCGAGGTCCGGGCGCCCGCGGAGCGCCGTCGCATGTGGACCACTCCCCCGGCGGCGGCTCCGCCCAGCAGCAGTGCGCCCAGAGCGAGCTGGGTGCCGTTGCCGCCGCTTCCTTCGGACCCGGCGGCCCAGCCGAAGCCGGCGTCGACGGCGCCGTTCGGGCGGCCGGAGATGTGGTACGTGATGGTCTGCTTGATGCGCGGCGGGCACTTGAGGGTCACGGTGTCGGTGCCTGAGGCGGCGTCCTCCGGCACCTCGAACTCGCCCACCAGGACGCCCTTCCGGTCACCCGGCAGGAGGTGGAACTTCCCGCCCACCTCCGACTCGCCCTTGCCATAGGTCTCCTTGCCGCAGGCGGACGTGCTGACGGTGACGGTGGAACCGGGGAACGCCTTCTGCGGGTTGATCCGGACGGTGCCGGCGGCTTCCCCGGGGGCGGCCGCTCCGGCGGCTGGATTCCCCGAGCCGGAGTCCCCTTCGACGGCCAGGGCGGTCTGGGCGGGCAGGGTGAGGGCGACGACGATCAGGGCGACCGGCAGACCGCTACGTGCGAGACGCATGCTTCTCTCCTTCTACGGAGCTTTCTCGGCCGGCCTGTCTGCGCGGCGCCTGTGCTGTGCTCCGTGCACGAGGCAAACGCCCACCTCGGACCACCGCAACGCGAGAAGCGCGACCAGGTGTCCTCCGGTCGGGTTGCCCTTCTCCGCCGACGCCCGCGTCGTCGCAGGTCACAGCGGATCGCACGCCGCGCCGAGCTCGACGGCGCCCGAGCGGCGAACGGGCTAGCGTCCGAGCCGGCGGGCAAGGCTCCTGGGGACCTTCCGGGGGACATCCAGCCCACCCGGGGGATCAGCGGTGGCAGACCGGAACACCCCCTCATAGCTTCGGCGTATGACCAAACGACAGATCGCCTACCTGGCCTGCACCGTGGCTCTCGTGGGCTCTGGACTGGGCGCCGCCGCCCCCGCGGCGGCCGGCAGTTCGACGGTGCACCGGGTGAAGCCCGGCCAATCGATCCAGAAGGCCGTGGACGCCGCGAAGCCGGGGGACACCGTCGTCCTCTCTCCCGGCACCTACCGTGAGAGCGTCCGCATCACCACGTCGAACCTGACCCTGCGGGGCTCGACCGTCTTTCCCACCGTCATCGCGCCCAGCAAGGCCGCCGTCGACGACGCATGCGCCAAGGCCGGCCACGGCATCTGCGTGACCGGCAAGGACGGCAGTCCCGTCGAGCGCGTCACCGTGCGCTCGCTGACGCTCCAGGGATTCGCCAAGAACGGTCTGTGGGCGTCGCGGACCGACCGCCTGAAGGTCCATCGGGTGACGGCCGAGAAGAACGGCAACTGGGGCATCGCCCTGGAGAGGTCCGTCCGCAGTGTGCTGACCCACAACGTCGCCCGGGACAACGCGGACGCCGGACTCTTCGTGTCCAACACCACCGACACGGAGGCCGGGGCCGTCGACGCCGAGGGGACCCGGATCAGCCACAACCGGCTCTCCGGCAACCGGATCGGCATCACCGTGCGGCGCCTGCGGAACCTGACCGTCGACCGCAACGAGGCGACCGGGAACTGCGCCGCGGTCTTCGTGGTGGGCGACGAGTCCACCCCGCGCGCCGGGGCGATGAGCCTGCGCCGCAACTACATCCACTCCAACAACAAGCACTGTCCCAAGACCCCCCGGCTGCCCTTCCTGCAGGGCTCGGGAATCGTCCTCACCGGCGCCGAGGAGACGCTGGTGGCGGGGAACCGGATCGAGGACAACGTGGGCACCTCGCCGCTCTCCGGCGGCATCGTGCTGTTCAAGAGCTTCGTGGGCGCCCTCAACGAACGCAACGAGATCCGCGACAACGTCGTGCTGCGCAACGGCTCGGCCGACCTGGCCAACCGGGACACCGGCAAGGGCAACACCTTCAGCCGCAACACCTGCGAGGTCTCGGAGCCCGCGGGCATGTGCTGACCGGTCGGCTCCCATCCCCCACCCACGGCACCACTGCACAGACAAGGCGACAGATGACGACTGTTGATCCGGCTCCCCCGCCGCCGATGCGGCTGCGGGAGCTCGTTTTCGGGGCGGCGTGCGCCGCCGCCGTACGCGCGGCCGCCCGCCTGGGTGTGGCTGACGCCCTGGGAGACACTCCCATGACCGTGGAGGACCTGGCGGCCGCGGTGAAGACCCAGCCCCGGACCCTGCGGCGGCTCCTGCGCGCGCTGTCCTGCCAGGGGGTGTTCACCGAGCACGCCGACGGCACCTTCGCGCATACGGAGATGTCCCGGCTGCTGCGCGAGGACGATCCACAGAGCCTGCGGTACATCGCGCTGTGGTGCACCGAGCCATGGACGTGGGACGTCTGGCCGAAGCTCGACGAGGCGGTGCGCTCCGGCCGTAACGTCTTCGAGGACGTGTACGAGAGGGAGTTCTTCGCGTACCTCAACGAGGACGCGCCCGAGTCCGCGTACGTCTTCAACCGGGCCATGACGACGTCGAGCCGGCAGTCGGCCCAGGACGTCGCCGACCTGCTCGATCTGCACGGCGTGTCGTCGGTCGTGGACATCGGCGGCGGTCAGGGGCACGTCCTGGCGAGTCTGCTGGAGAAGTACCCCGACCTGCACGGGACCCTGCTCGATCTGCCGAGGGTGGTGGAGAACGCCGATCCGCGCCTGCGGGCGGACGGTCCGCTGAGCTCCCGGGTCCGCATCGTGCCCGGGGACTGCCGCGTGGACATCCCGGTCCGTGCGGATGTGTACGTCATCAAGAACATCCTCGAGTGGGACGACGACAGCACCCGCAGGGCGCTGGCCAACGTCCGGAAGGCGGCACTGCCCGGCGCCCGTGTCGTCGTGATCGAGAACCTCGTGGACGACACTCCGTCGATGAGGTTCACGACGGCCATGGACCTGCTGCTGCTCCTCAACGTCGGTGGTGCGAAGCACACCCGGCAGAGCATGGTCGACCGGCTCACGGACGCGGGTCTGGTCATCGGCGAGATCCGCCCGGTCAACGCGTATCTCCACGCCTTCGAGTGCACCGTCCCCGCCTGACGGCGAGAGCGAAACCCGAGGCCGCCCGCTCCGCGTCTGTC
>NZ_JBHTTQ010000116.1:0-22474 GCF_042794475.1 Streptomyces sp. NPDC056527 | reverse complement strand
CTTCCCGGAAGGGAGGCAGGCCCTGGGCGCGCTGTGGCTGGGGACCTTCCGCAGGTCCAGCGGGTCGGCCCCGCTGCGTGGATGGGAGCCGGTCGCGGACAGAGCCCGCCTAGGAGTTCGGCCAGCCGGCGAACGGGGACCTGCACATCAGCTGGATGGGCGATCTCGGCCGGCAGCACGAAACCGCGTACAACGGCGACCACATCCGGCAGCTGCGCGCCGAGCCCAGTGACGGCCTCGACCCGGCCCTGGTCACCTCCGGCACGTTCAAGGTCGTCCGCAACGGCACCGGCGTGGCCGTGCCCTCGTTCCCGACGGACTCAGGGTTCGCGATGTGTGGCTCCCTCCGTGAGGGCTTCGGTTCGTCGTCGGTCCAGGTCCTGCTGGACGCGGGTGACGTCCTTGGCGTACGTCCGGTACAGGAGGGTGAGGACGGCTCCGTTGACCGCCATCAGGACGACGAGGACCCAGAGGAAGACCACCCGCAGGCCGATCGCGTCGCCGAGGAAACCGGCGCCGAGGCTGAACGCGGCCCAGGCGACGGCTTCGAAGACGGTGATGTAGACCGCGAAGGCGGCGCCGCGGAGTTCGGGCGGTGTGATGGCCATGACCATGGGCCGGTTGACTCCGGGGTTGACGCCCTGCGCGAGGCCCATGAGGGCGAAGAACAGGGCGAACAGCCCGCTGCCGCAACTCGACGTCCCGCACGACGGGTTCGGCGTCGGTGCGTAGCATTCGGCACATTGGCGTCGTGCGCACACGACGGAGGTGCGACGCGCTGCCCGCGTGAACCGGTGGCGGCTCCATGACGGCGGCGGACGCCCGGGGATCGAGGGGGAGAGGCTCCATGTCGAGGCGCCGCGTGGTCGTGGTCGGGGCCGGGATCGGTGGTCTCACGGCCGCGGTGGCACTGCATCGCCGTGGTTGGCACGTCACCGTGTGCGAACGCGCCACCGAACCCCCCGTCACCGGTGCCGGTATCGGCCTCGCCCCCAACGCGCTGCGCGCACTCCAGGCCATCGACGTCGACATCACCCGGACCACGGGAAGCGCGGTACCCGCCACGATGGGTGTGCGTCGCGCCGACGGCCGGTGGCTCACCCGGACCGGTACCGCCGACCTGGCGGCGCGCTACGGGCTGCCCCCGATCGCCGTCCCGCGCCCGGCCCTTGCTCTCGCCCTGGCCACCGCCCTGCCGACGGAGGCCCTTCGCTACGGCACCGCCGTGACCGCCGTCGACGACGCCGTCGGCCGCCCGGTCCTGCGTACGGAAGCCGGCCCGGACCTTCGCGCCGATGTGGTCGTCGCCGCCGACGGGATCCACAGCCCGCTGCGCCGCGCGTACTTCCCCGCCCACCCCGGCCTGCGCTACATCGGCGAGACCGCTTGGCGGGCCCTCGTGGAAGCGCCGGACCTCCGGATTCCGGCCATGAGCGAGACCTGGGGGCGGGGCGAGCGGTTCGGAGTGACTCCGCTCTCCGACGGCCGGTTCTATCTCTACGCCACGGCCGCCGTTCCGGCCGGCGCCCGGTCGGCCGACCCCCGTGCCGAACTCCGCCGTCGCTTCGGCTCCTGGCACGACCCGATTCCGGCCCTGCTGGACCGTGTCGATCGCCTCGCCCCCGAGGATGTCCTCCGGCACGATCTCCACGAACTGGCCGCCCCGCTCCCGCGTCTGCACCACGGCCGGATCGCCTGGCTCGGCGACGCCGCCCACGCGATGGCGCCGAATCTCGGCCAGGGCGGCTGCCAGGCCATCGAGGACGCGGTGGTCCTCGCCCACCTCCTGCCCGCCGGGGACGCCGGGGACGCCGGGGACGGCGGGGCCGGCTCGGACACCATCCCGGCCGCACTCGCCGCGTACACCGCCGCGCGCCGCGACCGCACCGACACCGTGCGCGTCCGCGCCCGCCGGGTCGGCCGCCTGGGCGCGCTCCGTCACCCGCTCGCGGTGGCGGCCCGCGACCTCGCGGTACGCGCCACCCCTACCCGGCTGGCTCTGCGTGGCATGGACGACCTGTTCGACGGCTTCCACCTCCCGGACCGGCCGACGAGATGACGCGCTCCGACTGCCCCGCCGGCCAACTCGTCCACGGGAGCCGTCGATCGGGCGTCGCCGGTCGGCTGGAGCGCGGGACCTCGGCGGGCGGCGGGAGTCGTCGCTCCGGGAGTCAGCGGGCCAGTCGGTCCTCCAGCCACTGAAGGATCTCGGGCGTGACCGGGTCGGTGATGTCGGCGAACTCCTCGTGCTTCTTGAGGAACTTCGCCACGTACGGGCAGACCGGCACGATCCGCATGCCGGAGGCGCGCACGTCGGTCAGAGCCTGCTCGACGAGGATCGAGGCGAGGCCCCGGCCGGCGTAGGCGTCGTCGATCTCGGTGTGGAAGAAGACCCGCCGGCCCTCGCGGTCGCGGTACGCCGTGAGGCCGGCGTGCTGGTCGTCCACCAGGATCTCGTAGCGGTGACGGGGGTCGACGTGCCGGACGACGGGGGTGGATTCCTGCTCGCTCATGGTGTGCCTTTCGGGCTCAGGATGTGAGGGGCTCAGCATGTGAGGGGCGTGAGGGGCATGGGGGGAGTGACGCGCTGTGAGGCGCTCAAGGGCTCACAGCGCGCCGGCGGGCTCAGGCGCGGGGCGGGTTCCCCCGTGGAGTCAGGGCGGCGTTCGGGAGGGCCGGGGCCGGGAGGCGGGCGCCGGGGTAGCCGTCGACATGGCCGAAGCGCTCGGAGGCTCGCTCCCACTCCTCCCTCGCCTCGACGATGTCCTGGTGGCTGCGGCCGATGAAGTTCCACCACATCACGATCTTCTCGTCGAAGGGTGTACCGCCGAGGAGGACCGTGCGCGCGCGGTGGTCGGACTCGTTCGTCAGCGTCAGCGTGGCGTGTCCGGTGCCGAGGTAGCCCAGTTCGGCCGGGCCGAGGAGAGTGTCGGCGAGGCGGACTGCTCCTTCGTCGACGAGCAGGCCGTGTTCGAAGGCCGGATCGACGGGGAGCGTGACCGTGGCGCCGGCGTCGAGGAGGAGTTCGGCGCCGAGGAGGGGGGTGAAGGTGGGCACCGGGGAGGTCTCGCCGGCGAGCGTGCCGAGGAACACCCGGATCTCCGCGCCGTCGCGTTCCACGGGCTTCGGGACGTGGTGCCGGAAGTCGCGGTCGGCGTGGCGGTGTTCGTCGGGCAGTGCCACCCACAGCTGCACCCCGTGGAGGACGGTGGTTCCCGGGGTGGAGACCTCGGTGTGGCTGATGCCGTGGCCGCCGGTCATGAGGTTCAGCTCCCCGGGTCGTACGAGCGCGTGGCTGCCCAGGCTGTCGCGGTGCTCGATCTCCCCGCTGAAGAGCCAGCTGACCGTCTGCAGCCCGGTGTGCGGGTGCGGCGCGACGTCCATGCCGCCGGACTCGGCGACCGGGTCGGGGCCGTAGTGGTCGGCGAAGCACCACGCTCCGATCAGCGTCCTGGCCCGCTGGGGGAGCGTGCGCCGTACGGTCATGGCGCGCGGGCCGCCCAGCGGGACGTCCCGGGCGGTGAGGACCTCGACGTCCGTGTCGCCCATGCCCGACCCCTCTCATGTAGTTTCGTTTTCAACAATCATGGACGATGATAGCGCTCGTACCCGCGACACGCACGGGGTACCGGTACGGGTCGGCAGCGAAGGAGCGAGTGGTGAGCGACATGGCACAGGTGTCCACGGGCGGGCGGGTCTACCTCGACAAGCAGAGCCCGACGGCCTACCAGGCGCTGGTCCGCACCGCCGACGCCGTCCGCGCGACGGCCGCGGACGCGGGCCTCGACCGCGTCCTCGTCGAACTGGTCAACCTCCGCGTCTCCCAGATCAACGGCTGCGCCTACTGCCTCGACGTGCACACCAGGGCCGCGCTCCGGGCCGGCGAGACGACCCGGCGACTCGGCGTGCTCGCCGCCTGGCGCGACACCGAGCTCTTCACCGTGCGGGAGCGCGCGGCCCTCGCCCTGGCGGAGGCCACGACCGATCCCGCGGACGCGCTCGCGCAGGAACGGGCGTACGGCGCGGCCCGCGAGGTCCTGAACGACGACGAGATATCCGCGGTGATCTGGGTGGCGATCACCATCAACGCGTTCAACCGCGTCTCGATCCTGAGCCGGCATCCCGTACGGGATGCGGCACATCCCGTACGGAACGCGGAGCCCCTTGTGCGCGACGCTACGGCTTGACCCACGCGGCGTCGCCGGCCGACAGGCGCCGTGTCACCACGAAGGCCGCCACCAGCAGCGCCAGCGTCACCCCCAGGACCACCGTCAGTCCGATCCGAAGGAGCAGGGCGCCCGCGAGGGCGCCGAGGAACATCGCCAGTACGGACAGGAATCGCCGGCCCGGCCGAGGGCCGGCTCCACCGGCCGCGGTGGAGTCCGCGGCCAGTCCGGTCAGCGTCTGGGTCAGCACGGTCGTGGTCAGGTCCGGGACGCCGAGGCGCCGGGCGACCGCGGTCTGCATCCCCATGGCGAGTCCGAGCGTCACGATCAGGGTGTACTGGACCGGGGTGCTCACCTCGTCCCGCGCGACGACGGCGGTGACGAGGGCCGCGGTCACGAGCACCGCCTGCAGCGCCGTGCCCGCGGCGAGAAGCCGCCCACGGTGCGCGGCGAACCGGGCGCCGAAGCGGCCGGCGGCCGTCGCGCCGGCGAGGAACGCCGCCATCGACACGGCGGAGGCGGGCGTGGACAGCCCCTCCGCACCGGCCAGGGCGAAGCCGAGGAGCACCACGTTTCCGGTCATGTTGGCCACGAAGACATGCCCGAGTCCCAGAAAGCTCACCGCGTCGACGAGGCCGGTCACCACCGTCAGCGTCAACATGAGCGGCGGCAGAGGCCCGTGTCGGTCGCCCGTCGGCGGGACCAGCGTGTGGGCCACGTCGGCCAGCAGTCTGCGCATCCTCGGATGCTCCTTCCGGGTCCGCCTGATGCGCCGGGCACGGACATGCCTCAGCCGGTGGCCGGCGGGAACTCCTGTTCCGCCCAGATGGTCTTGCCGTGGCGGCTGTAGCGACTGCCCCAGCGGGTGGTGAGCTGGGCCACCAGGTAGAGGCCGCGGCCGCCCTCGTCGGTCAGCCGGGCTCGACGCATCCGTGGGTGGGTGGCGCTGGGGTCGGAGACCTCGCAGATCAGGCGGCCCGCGCGGATCAGCCGTACGTCGATCGGACCACCGGCGTACCGGATGGCGTTGGTGACCAGTTCGCTCAGCACCAACTCGGTGGTGAACACGAGCTCTTCGAGCCCCCATTCGCGCAGCCGCGTCGTCGCGGCCTCCCGTACCGTGCCGACCGCCGCCGGATCGGCGTCGATCTGCCAGGAGGACGCGTCCTCGGCCGGCACCGCCCGGGTGCGGGCGAGCAGCAGGGTGACGTCGTCCCCGAGGCCGTCGGCGGGGCGGCCCGCGACGATCGCGCGGCCGAGTTCGCGCAGGGGACCCGCGAGGGAGGCGGGGCGGGTCAGATGGGTGGCGAGTTCGTTCATGCCCGCGTCCATGTCGCCGTCCCGCCCCTCGATCAGGCCGTCGCTGTACAGGGCGAGGACGCTTCCGGGGGCCACGTCGACCTCCGTCGTCTCGAAAGGGAGGCCGCCGACACCCAGCGGGGGACCCGGGTCGACCGGGAGGTACGACACACGGCCTTCCGGGTCCGCCAGGGCGGGCGGTGGATGGCCCGCGGATGCCACCGTGCATCGCAGTGAGACCGGGTCGTAGATCGCGAACACACAGGTCGCGCCCGTGGGGGAGGAGGGGTTGCCGATGTGCCAGCCGTCGTCGAAGTCGTCGGGGTCACCGCTGTCCGTCCCGTTCTCGCCCTCCTCGTCGAGGTCCGTCTCCTCGGGTTCGGCGAGCAGTTGGGCGACCAGGTCGTCGAGGTGGGTGAGCAACTCGTCCGGTTCGAGGTCGAGATCCGCGAGGGTGCGCACGGCCGTGCGCAGCCTGCCCATGGTGGCCGTGGCCGCGAGGCCGTGGCCGACGACGTCCCCCACGACCAGGGCGACGCGGGCGGAGGAAAGCGGGATCACGTCGAACCAGTCCCCGCCGACACCCCTCGTGGTGTCCGCGGGCAGGTACGCGCCCGAGGTCGTCGCCGCGATCGTCTCCATCTGGGTAGGCGGCAACATGCTGCGCTGGAGGCCGACGGCCGCGCGGCGCTCTCGCGTGAAGCGGCGGGCGTTGTCGAGAGCGAGGGCCGCACGGTCGGCGATCTCGCGCAGCAGGTCCCGGTCGGCAGCTTCGTACGTTCCACGGTCGGCGTTCCGGCCCAGGGACACGCGGCCGAGCACCATCCCCCGGGCGCGCAGCGAGGCCGTCATGGTCATCGGGTAGCCACCGACGTCGTGGTCGTCACCGTCGTCGACGGCGACGAGGCCGACGTCCGAGGTGACCGGGCCGTCCCCCGCCGCGGAAAGCCCCGCCACGGCGGTACGGCGGAGCAGCAGCCGCCCCTCCCGGTCCGGCACCGGCTCCTCGCCCAGGGACACCGCCTCCGCGATCTCCACGACGGCGAGGTCGCCCAGGCCGGGTACCAACGCGGCGGCCAGTTCCCTGCCCGTGTCCCTGACCGACAGAGAACCGCCGACGCTGGCCGTGGCACGGTGCAACAACGCCAGGCGCTCGCTCGAACGGTGCAGCTCGGTCACATCGGTGAAGAGGGCCGTGACCCCCAGGGCCTGCCCGTCGGGCTTCTGCAGGCGGAACGCCGAGATCGCGATGACCACCCCTCCGGCCGGATCCTCGATGGTCCGCAGGAACTCCTCGGCGCGGATCAGCGGCCGGCCCGTGGCCAGCACCTGGAGCAGCTTCTCCTCGACCGACTTCGCGTCTCCGGGCCAGAGGAAGTCGCTCAGGCGTCGGCCGCGCAGATCGGACGGCACGCCGGTGTACGGCAGGAGGTGGGTGTTGGTCCGCAGGAGCCGTAGCTCCGAGTCCAGGACGGCGAGTCCCACCCGGTCCTGGAGGAACAGCTCTCTGATGAACGCCTGGTCCTGGTGCCAACTGAGGGCCTCTGCCGCCGGGGCGACCAGGATGAGGCATCCCGCGCCCGCCCCCACACCCGCCGTACCGTCCCGCTCGCCCACGTCGGTGAGATCGAACAAGTGGAAGACGACGGGCACGGGCTCGCCCCCGCCCGTGCGCAGCACCGCCTCGCCGCCCCGGGCCCCCCGCGCGTAGGCCGCCACGATCGCCGGCCAGGCAGCGGGGTCGGCCAGCAGGGCGCGCGCCGACAGGCCGACGACGTCGACGGCGGACCGGCCGAGCAGTGCCCCGGCCTCCGGTGTCCAGCCGCTGATCCGCCCCCGGCCGTCGAGCAGGGCGCCGGCGGTGCCCTCGGGGAAGGGCAGGAAGCCGGCACGCGGGAAGGGCGTGTCGTTCACGGTGCCTCCTCCTCTCGACCGCTCTCGGTGCCGGACGGTGGCTGGGCCCGGGCGATCAGAAGAGCGACGTCGTCATGGTCGTCGGGGCCCCGCAGCGCACCCAGGAGCAGGTCACAGGTCTCCTCCAGGGGCAGGGAGGACTGGCCGAGCAGGTCGGTGAGGGCCGCGAGCCGGACATCGATGTCCTGGTCACGGGTCTCCACCAGGCCGTCGGTGTACAGCACCAGTTCGTCACCCGCGACGAACTCGATCTCCTCGGTCTCGAAGGGGACGCCGCCGACACCCAGGGGCGCGCCCGTGGGCAGGTCGAGAAGGAGGGGGGCCCGACCGACGGGGACGTGTACGGGCGGAGGATGGCCGGCGTTGGAGATGCGGCAGATCCCCTGATGGGGGTCGTACACCGCGTACACGCAGGTGGCCATCGCGTCGTCCAGATCGGCGATGATGCGGTCCAGGTGGGTCAGGATCACGGCGGGTGACAGACCGAGCCCGGCGAGCGTGCGGGCCGCGGTGCGCACTTGCCCCATGGTCGCCGCGGCGGTGATGCCGCTGCCCATCACGTCGCCCACGACGAGGGCCGTCCTGCCGTCCGGCAGCGGGATCGCGTCGAACCAGTCCCCGCCCACCTCGACCGCCGCGGAGGCGGGCTGATAGCGATAGGCCACGTCGAGCCCGTTCAGCCGTGCCGGACCGTGGGGCAGCAGATGGCTCTGCAGGGCGAGGGCGGCCTGGCTCTGCTGCCGGTACCAACGGGCGTTGTCGATGGCCACGGCCGCGCGGGCCGCCAACTCCCCGGCGAGCAGGACGTCGTCCCGGTCGAACGGCTGCGAGTTCCGCGCGCGCTTGAGGTCGAGCACGCCGAGGACGACGCCACGGGCGCGCAGGGGGACGGCGAGATAGGAGTGGATGCCGGCCTGCCGCAGGAGTTCGGCGGCGGAGCCGGCGCGGGCGATGCGGGGGAGGTCGCCGTCCGTGACGTGCTGGACGAGAACCGGGCGGCCGGTACGGGCGCACTGGGTGACCAGCCGCTCGGTGCCGTAACGGGCCGGTTTGCCGACCGGGTCCGCGGCCTCTTCCGCCGGGGTGGGGTACGCGGCCTTCACGGCGAGGGCGCGGAAGACGGCCGGACCCGAGGCCCTCGTCCCTCCGGGGTGCGGACCGGTCAGGATGTCCTCCAGGACGTCGACCGCCGCGATGTCGGCGAACTCCGGCACCACCAGATCCGCCAGTTCATGAGCGGTCAGGTCCAGGTCGAGCGTGGTGCCGACGCGCTCGGAGGCGTCCGCGATCACCGCCAGACGGCGCCTGGCCCGTGCTGCCGCCCTCGCGGCATGGTGCTGGTCGGTGATGTCCACGACCGAGGCTGCCACCCCGACGACGCGCTTGCCCGACGTCTCCAGGCGGTACAGCGACATCGACCACATCTGCTCCTTGCCGTCAGGGCGGACGGAACCCCGCACGTTCCTGGAGAGGATGGGAACCCCCGTCTCCAGTACCTCTCGGAGCGCCGGCTCCAGTTCGTCGGCGTCCGGCGACGTCACGGCCTCGCGGAACGTGCGGCCCAGATAGCTGGCGGCGGTGCGTCCGTCGATGCGTTCCAGCGCCGGGTTGACGAGGACGAACCGGAGGTCGGGGTCCAGCACGGCGAGGCCGATCGGGGAGTGGGCGACCAGCCGGGAGGACAGGGCGAGGTCCTGCTCCACGCGCCTCGCGGTGGCCGCGTCCGTGGCGAGACCGAGTGCGTACAGACCCCCTTCGTCGTCCTGGAGCCGGGTGTTGCGGAACTCGACCTGGATCGTGCGGCCGTCCTTGCGGCGTACCGAGATGACTCCGGCCCAGGGCCCACCGCCCGACATGACGCGCTCGAACAGGGACAGCACCTGGTCCCGCTGGTGCTCGGAGACCAGCAGCGGGGCAGCCGGCCGGCCCAGCGCCTCGGCCGCCGGGTATCCGAAGATCGCCTCCGCCTGGGGGCTCCAGAGGACGATCCGGCCGGTCGCGTCCACGACGACGGCGGCCACCCCGAGTACGTCGAGGAGCCCGCCGGGCTCCACGGCGAGCTCACCGCTCGCCGGGTCCGGGCCGGCAGGGGGAAACGCCGCCGCGCTCATCCAGACCGCATCCCTCCTCCACCCCGCAGCCACTGCTGCACCTCTACGGAGCGGACGCACGGGTCTCCTCCATCATCCCGCCGCGGGAACGGACCGCCAGTCGTCGGCCGCCGACGTGCACCCGTCCGGTGATGTGGCGTGCGCCTTCGGTGACGCGTCACGGCTTCCGGTCGAGGTCGGCCGGCCGGCGGTGTCACGCCACTCGCCGGTGGAGTGCGTTCAGGACGTCCAGCTCCTCGTCGGTCAGTCGAAGCGCGCCGGCGGCCACGTTCGCGACCAGGTGGTCCGGGTTGCCGGTTCCGGGGATGGCGAGGACGTGCGGGCCCTGGTGGAGCGTCCAGGCCAGCCGCACCTGTACGGCGCTCGCCCCGTGCGCCCGCGCGACGGTGAGCAGCTCGGGGTGGTCGGCGCCGCCGCCGCCCGCTTCCCTTCGGGTGCCGGCGATCGAGTAGAACGGCACGAACGCGATGCCGAGATCGCCGCAGTCGCGGACGAACGCGTCGTACTCGGGCCGGACGCCGATGCCGTACTGGTTCTGGACGCAGACCACCGGCGCGATGGCCCGGGCCTCGGCGAGGTGCTCGGGGGTGACGTTCGAGACGCCCAGATGGCGGATGAGGCCGGCGTCGCGCAGCTCGGCCAGTGCGCCGAAGCGTTCGGCGATCGAATCGGTGCCGACGATGCGCAGGTTCACCACGTCCAGGTGGTCCCGTCCGAGTTGGCGCAGGTTCTCCTCGACCTGGCCGCGCAGCTGTTCGGGCGTGGCGTGGTCCAGCCACTCGCCGGAGGGGCCTCGGCCCGGTCCGACCTTGGTGGTGATCACGAGGTCGTCCGGGTAGGGCGCCAGCGCCCGGTTGATCAGCTCGTTCGCGGAGCGCAGCGGGGAGAAGTAGAAGGCGGCGGTGTCGATGTGGTTCACCCCGAGCTCGACGGCGCGACGCAGCACGCCGATCGCCCGGTTCCGGTCGCTCGGTGCCGCGCCCGGCGCGAACGCCGCACCGTCCTGTGTCAGTCGCATCGCGCCGAACCCGATCCGGTTGATCTCCAGATCGCCGAGTTTCCAGGTGCCCGCTGCCGCCGCGTCGATCGTCTCTTCCGTCATGTGCGGAATGATCCGCCCGAGGCGGGCTGCCGGACCATTGATTAAGGCAGGGGCGAATCCATGGGTGCCGTGGTGGGCCGGCGACGCGGCGGCGGCCTTGCCCGGAGGGGCTCGGCCGCCGCCGTCCGGTCAGGCTGTCGCCGCGGCCGCGGCCGTCTGCTCGGTGGCGGGCAAGTTCACCGCCGCGGTGCGGGGCTCCTGCCGGGCGCGCAGTCCCACCCGGCCGATGACGGCCACGAGTGCGAAGGCCGCCGCCCCGATCCAGAAGGTGAGGGTGAAGCCGGACTCCGCCGGCAGGGCCGGAGCGCCCGCCGGGAGGTGCTCGATGGTCTGCGAGGCCAGGATCGTGGTGACCACGGCGCTGCCGATCGCGCTGCCCGTGGAGCGGGAGATGGAGTTGATGCCGTTGGCGATGCCGCTCTGGTGGGGCGGGACGCTCGCCATGATGACGGCGGGCATCGCCGCGTAGCCGAAGCTGACGGCCGCACCGACCACGACGCCCGCGCCGATCACCGAGACGGTGTGGGCGTGGTCGAGGGCGAGCCAGCCGAAGCCCACGGCGCCGAGGGCGGCGGCCAGGATCAGGGCCGTGCGCGGGCCGCGGTGGCGGACCAGCCGGCCGCCGATGGGCGAGGCGAGCAGGGAGACGATCGCGCCGGGCAGCAGGAACTGTACGGAGGCGCGCAGGATGGACGCGCCGAAGCCGTAGCCGGTCAGCGCCTCGGGCATCTGCACGAGGTACGAGACGCCCAGGAAGTTGGCGAACATGCCGAATCCCACGAGGACGCCGGCCAGGTTGGCCATGAGCACCGGCCGGTGGACGAACATCCGCATGTCCACCAGGGGTTCGCGGACCTTGAGCTCGGTGAGGACCCAGACGACGGTCATGACGGCGGCGCCGGCGAAGCTGCCGAGCGTACGGCCGGAGGTCCAGCCCCACTCCTGGCCCTGGGAGATGGGCAGCAGAAGCAGCAGCAGGGTGAGGCCGAGGGTCAGCGCGCCGAGGAAGTCGGTGCGCCCGCCGGTCTTGTGCCGGGTCGCGGGGACGAGGAAGACCACCGCGAGGAGGGCGAGGGCGGCGAAGCCGGTCGCCATCCAGAAGGCGCTGCGGTAGTCGGCGTCCGAGCCCGAGGTGAGCAGGCCGGTGGCGACGAGCGCGAGGCCGCTGCCGAAGGCGAGGGTGCCGCTGACGAGCGCCATCGCGCCGGGCAGCTTCTGCGGGCGGACCTCCTCGCGCAGGACGGAGAGCGCGAGCGGGAAGATCGCGGTGGCGGCGCCCTGAAGCACACGGCCCAGGACCAGCAGCGGGAGCGAGGTCGCCAGGGCGGCGATGACGGAGCCGATCACCATGACGCCGAGGACGGCCACCAGCGTGGGCTTCTTGCCGTGCTGGTCGCCGAAGCGGCCGAGCAGCGGGGTGAAGACGGCGGCGGAGAGCAGCGTGGCGGTGGTCACCCAGCTCACGTCGGCGGTCGACGTGCCGAGATCGTCGCGGATGAGACCGAGGATCGGGACCGGCAGGGTCTGCATCATCGACACGACCATGGCCGCGAGGCTCAGCGCGAAGATGACGACCGTCTCGCGTCGGGGCCCGGCGGTGGCCGGGGGAGTGGAGGGGCTCATGTCGGGGAGGACCTTCTCAGTGCTTCGGGGTGCTCAGGGGTGCTTCAGGGCGTAGATGTTTGATGTCATCAAGTAACTCGGTCGACGGTAGACGGAGATAGTTCAGGTGGTCAAGTAAACAATTGATAATGTCAAGGATCTTGAGTACGCTCGAAGCGTGAGCACGACGACCCCTGAGACCCCCACCAAGCTCCAGCTCCTTGAGCTCCTCGCCGCCATCGGTTCGGCCCAGTGGCGCGACTTCGCCGCCGCCGCGGCCCACCACGGTCTGACGTCGATGCAGGGCAAGGTCCTCGCCCAGCTCGACACCCCGAAGCCGATGCGCGCGCTCGCGACCCTGCTGGTGTGCGACGCGTCGAACATCACCGGGATCGTGGACCGCCTGGAATCCCGCGGCCTCGTGCGCCGCGAGCCCGACGCCGCCGACCGCCGTGTGAAGAACGTCGTGGTGACGGACGAGGGCCGTGAGGTCATCCTGCGCGTCCGCGAGGAGATGCAGGCGACCCATGGCGCGCTCGACACCCTCGGCGCCGAGGACAGGGCGACCCTGTATGCCCTGCTGGAGCGGCTGCGCCCGGGCATGGAGAAGCGCGCCTGAGGCGAAGTGGCGGTCCCAAGACAGCGCGTGGGGTGACGTCACCCGCTTGCCGGTGCCTGGGTTGCGGCTAATGTCGTATTAAGGCCATATCTGCACCCTCGTTTCCGCGCTCTTCGGGCGAAGGAAAGGGGGCGTACGGAAGGAGCCCCCATGTCCCGCACATTGCGCGGCGCGATAGCCCTGGTCGGGGCCGCCGCACTCTCGCTCGGCGCTGTGGCGACCAGCGGCGCGGCCCAGCCGGATGAGGCGAAACAGGACGTCAAGATCGGTCTGCTGCTGCCCGAGAGCAAGACCACACGGTACGAGAAGTTCGACCGGCCGTACATCGAGCAGAAGATCAAGGAACTGGCGCCCGACGCGCAGATCGACTACTACAACGCCGCCGAGAGCGCCACGACCCAGCAACAGCAGGTCAACACCGCCCTCGCCAAGGGCAACAAGGTGCTGATCCTGGACGCGGTCGACGCCAAGTCCATCCAGTCCTCGGTGCAGAAGGCGCATGACGCCGGTGTGAAGGTCGTCGCCTACGACCGCCTCGCGCAGGGGCCCGTCGACTCCTATGTCTCGTACGACAACCGCAAGGTCGGCGAGCTGCAGGGTCAGGCACTGCTCGACGCGCTCGGCGACAAGGCCGACACCGGCCAGATCGTGATGCACAACGGTTCGCCGACCGACCCGAACGCGGCCGAGTTCAAGGCCGGCGCCCACTCCGTCCTCGACGGCAAGGTGAAGATCGGCAAGGAGTACGACACGCCGAACTGGGACCCGAACAACGCCAACCAGCAGATGTCGGGCGCGATCAGCGCCCTGGGCAAGGACAACATCGTCGGCGTGTACTCGGCCAACGACGGTCTGGCCGCCGGCATCTCCACCGCTCTCCAGTCGTCCGGTATCAACGTGCCGTTGACCGGTCAGGACGCCCAACTCGACGCCATCCAGAGGATCCTGCTCGGCACCCAGACCATCACGATCATGAAGCCGTACAAGCCTGAGGCCGACATCGCCGCCACGATGGCGGTCGATTTCGCCGAGGGCAAGGAGCTTCCCGCGTCCCTGACGCCCACGACCGTCACCAGCGGCAGTGGCGAGAAGGTCCCGGCCAATCTGCTGACCCCGATCGTGGTCGACAAGAACAACATCGGCGACACGGTCGTCAAGGACGGTCTGTACACGGTCGCGGAGATCTGCACTCCCACCTACGCCGCAGCCTGCAAGGAGGCCGGACTCCAGTAGCCGTAGCCCATCGGGGGTGTGCGGAGGAGGCGGTTGGTTTGCCGGAAGGACCTGTGCTCACGCTGCGGGGGATATCCAAGCGGTTCGGCGCCGTCCAGGCGCTGTCGGACTTCGACCTGGAGGTCCAGGCCGGCGAGGTCGTCGCGCTCGTCGGTGACAACGGCGCCGGGAAGTCCACCGCGGTCAAGGCGATCGCCGGGGTGAACCCGCCCGACGAGGGCGTCATCGAATGGCAGGGCCGGAAAGTCACCATCAACCGGCCCCACGACGCCCAGAACCTCGGCATCGCCACCGTCTACCAGGACCTCGCGCTCTGCGACAACCTCGACGTCGTCGGCAATCTCTTCCTCGGCCGCGAGCTGAAACGCTTCGGCGTGCTCGACGAGGTCGGGATGGAACGGCGTTCGCGCGAGCTGCTCAGCACGCTGTCGATCCGTATCCCCAGCGTCCGCATCCCCGTGGCCTCCCTCTCCGGCGGCCAGCGGCAGACCGTCGCGATCGCCCGTTCCCTGATCGGCGAACCGAAGGTCGTCATCCTGGACGAGCCCACCGCCGCCCTCGGCGTGGAGCAGACCGCCCAAGTCCTCGACCTGGTCGAACGACTCCGCGACCACGGTCTCGGAACCATCCTGATCAGCCACAACATGGTGGACGTGATGGCGGTCGCCGACCGCATCGCCGTTCTGCGCCTCGGCAGGAACAACGGGTTCTTCGACAAACGCTCCACCACCACCGAGGAGATCATCTCCGCCATCACGGGTGCGTCCGACAGCGCCGTCACCCGCCGCCAGGCCCGCAAGCGGGAGGAGGAGCGATGAACCGGGACCGACGCCCCGACGACGCCTCCTCCCAGGAAACGGCGCCCGAAGCGATGCCCGCCGTCGACAGCCGGCTGCTCGTCCGCGAGGAAGGGCTCCGCGGGTATCTCGGGGAGTTCAAACGCAAGCTGCGCAGCGGCGAGTTGGGATCCCTGCCCGTCGTCGTCGCCGTCGTCATCATCTGGACGGTGTTCGGCAGCCTCGACAGCGCCTTCCTCTCGGCCCAGAACCTCTCCGACCTCAGCCAGCAGATCGTCGGCACCGGCATGATCGCCGTCGGGATCGTCTTCGTCCTGCTCCTGGGCGAGATCGACCTCTCCGTCGGCTCCGTCAGCGGCCTGTGCGCGGCCATCTTCGCCGTGCTCAACGTCCTGAACGGGATGAACGAGTGGCTGGCGCTCCTCGTCGCCATCGCGGGCGGAGCGGCCGTCGGGCTCATACAGGGCTTCTTCTTCGCCAAGGTCGGCGTGCCGGCGTTCGTCGTCACCCTCGCGGGCAATCTCGCCTGGAACGGCCTGATGCTCCAGGTGCTCGGCACCAGCGGCACGGTCAACATCCCCAGCGACAGCATCGTCTCCG
This sequence comes from Streptomyces sp. NPDC056527, assembly GCF_042794475.1. Lineage (NCBI taxonomy): Bacteria > Bacillati > Actinomycetota > Actinomycetes > Kitasatosporales > Streptomycetaceae > Streptomyces > Streptomyces sp. NPDC056527. Next base: position 7,031 of record NZ_JBHTTQ010000116.1, on the reverse strand, counting down.
AGCTCTACTCCACCATCTTCCACAGCCCGGCCGCCGCCTATGTGACCGCGGCGGTCGGCGTCGGACTCTTCCTGGCGGCCTCGCTGCTCGACGCCAGGCGCCGCCAGGCCGCCCGAGTACCGTTCCGCCCGATCGCCGAGATCGTGCTGCGTACGGTCGTCATCGCCGCGATCGCGTTCGTCGCGGCCTACATCCTCAACCAGTACCAGGGCCTGCCACTCGCGCTCCTGATCTTCCTGATCCTGCTGGTGATCGTGGACTTCGTGCTGCGCCGCACGTCGTACGGGCGGCAGATCTTCGCCGTCGGCGGCAACATCGAGGGCGCGCGGCGCGCCGGTATCAGCGTGCCGTTCATCCGCATGTCCGTCTTCTCGATCGCGGGCACCATGGCCGCGGTCGGCGGCCTCTTCCTGGCCGGACAGATCCAGTCCGCGAGCCAGACCTCCGGCGGTGGCAACCTGCTGATGAACGTCATCGCGGCAGCCGTCATCGGCGGCACGAGTCTGTTCGGCGGACGCGGCTCGGTGTGGTCGGCCCTGCTCGGCGCCCTGGTGATCGGATCCATCCAGTCCGGGATGAACATCATGGGCGTCAGCAACGCCGTCCAGTTCATGATCACCGGATCGGTGCTGCTCGCCGCCGTGGTCGTCGACTCCCTGTCCCGCAGGAGCCAGAAGGCCGCGGGCCGCGCCTGAGCCTTCTCGATCCCCCAGCGTTCCCGCGCCCGTCAGAGCGCGCGGGAACGCAGCTCCGACGCCGTCACGAGATGGATCTGCGCCTCCACCCAGGCCCCGACGGCCGCCGTGGGACCCACCTGGCGCAGCGCCGCCGGGACGGCCCGGACCAGCTCCGCGGCGGTGGCCAGACCGACCCGTGACAGGCGGGTCGCCGACTCCTCGACCTCCGCCAGCGCGCCCTCGGGAAGGTGCCGCAGACCACGGGCCGCCGCGGCCGCCAGACAGGACAGGGCGGACTCCAACGCGCCGGTGATCGGGTCCTCCGGGCGACGCGCCACGGTCGGGGCGAGGCGCCCGCCGACCGGCGGCGGAGCCAGGTCGGGCACGATCACACCCTCGGTGGTCATCACGGCGATCGGGTCCAGGACGAGGCCGCCTCCCGAAGCCCGGACGAACGCGCTCAGATGCCGGACCTCGCCCCCGCCGCCTCCCAGCGCGGCGGCCAGCGTGTCCAACCCGCCGGGGCTGTACGGGTTGTACGACGCCAGGACCGTCGCGGACGTCCCCCGCGCGTCGGTCACCGTCGCCTCGAGCCGCTGCTGCGCGGGGTCGTAGCCGATCTCCCCGACCTCATGGACCTCGACCACATGGACGGAGTCGGCCTCGACCCGGGCCCGGACCAGGCGCGGAGGCAGCGCGGCCAGCGCACGGGCGTGCGCGGCGAAGTCCCGTACCAGCAAGGGCTCGGGGAGCTCCGACCACGCCGTGCCGACCGGCGTCACACTCGTACCGGCGACCCGGCTCGTCCCGATGGTGAGCGAACGGCCGGGCGTACGGGAGGCCCGCTCGCTCACCACATGCGAGCGGGCCACCGCGCCCAGGGTGGAACCCGCGATCCTCCGCGACACCAGCTCGTGCCCCGTCGGCTCCTGGCCTTCTGTCAGTTCCCAGTGCCGGCGCAGCACCAGGGCGATGCCGGCGGCGCCGTGGGCGAAGTACACCTCCGCCGTCCGGTCGGCGGGAGTCCCGCCCACGCGGCAGCCCAGCGCGGTCAGCCGGACGCGGCGCAGCGGTGTGTCGCCCCGCTCCCCGGAACCCAGGAGCCGGGACGCGGCGAGCGACGCCCCACGCGCCGAGGCCCGCCGGCGGGCATGCACCTCGGTCAGCAGGAAGGCCAGCTCCTCGGCCCGGTAGTGGGCACCCCGTGCGGCATGGTCGTCCAGCTGCGCGATCAACTCCGTCAGCGCCCCGGCCGGCCAGTGCAGGGCCGCGGCGGTCAGCTCGTCCCGTACCCGGCGCAGGGCCGTGGCCAGGACCGGTCCGGCGTGCGCCACACCGTCCAGGAGTAGTTCGTCGACGAGCGAGACGGCCGTGTCCAGCGCTGCCCCGTCGGTGCCGGAGCGGCTCTTCCGGCCGCCGACGTCGATCTGCGTCGGCGGTGCGTCCGGGTCGGCCTCCACGGCTGCCCGGAACGCCCAGACGGCGAGCGCGATCATCTCCCCGCGCAGGTCGTCGGAGGCGTCGGTGACCGCGTGCCCCACGGCGTCGCGACCCGGGAACCGCACGGTGCAGGTGGGGAGTTCCGCCCGCGCGCCGGGCTCCTCGGCGCTCGGGTGCCGCAGCCGGGCGGTGTAGCCGCGTGCGAGCGTACGCCGCGCGGAGGCCACCGCACGACGCCCGACCGCGGTGGTCAGCGCCTCGTCGTCGAGATCACCGGGGGACCAGGGCGGCGCGGACGCGTCGGCCGCCGGTACCTCGGCGGCGGGCCCCTCCTCGGCCGTACGCCGGTAGGCGAGGACGAGCCCCAGAAGATGGCGGCAGAGCCCCGGGGCCCCGCAGGTGCAGGAGCCCTGGTCGAGGCCCGCGCCGGGCGGCAACGACACCTCCGTGCCGTCGGGGAAACGGCCGCGCAGCGTGGCGTCCGCGGCGAGCGACACCGACGCCCCCGTACCGGCGTCGAGTTCCTTCGTGGCGCGCTTCACCAGACCGCGATTGGTGAGGGCGGCGAGCGTGTCCGCGTCGAGTGCGAGCAGGTCGGTACGGCTCATCGGCCCAGCCTCTCGGCGACGAACGCGGCGAGCTCGCCCGGCGTCATCGCGCCGACGTGCGCCCCGGCGTCCGCCAGACGCTGCGCGAGCCCCCGGTCGTACACGGGGTCGGCTTCCTGGTCCAGCGCGGCCAGACCCAGCACGGTCGTGCCCTGCTCGACCAGCGCCCGGACCCCGCGCACCAGCCGGTAGGGGTCGCCGCCCTCGTAGAAGTCCGTGATCAGCACGACGATCGCGCGCCGGGGGTTGTCGATGAGCCCGGAGCCGTAGTCGACGGCGCGCGCGATGTCCGTACCTCCGCCGAGCTGGACGCGCATGAGGAGCTCGACCGGATCGGTCACCTCGCTCGTCAGGTCCACCACGTCGGTGTCGAAGGCGACCAGATGGGTCCTCAGGCCCGGCAGCCCCCACAGACTCGCGGCCGTGACGGCCGAGTGGATGACCGAGTCGACCATCGAGCCCGACTGGTCCACCAGCAGGATCAGCTGCCACTGCTCCAGGTGCTTGCTCGTGCGGGAGTGGAAGCGCGGACGCTCGATCAGCACACGGCGCTCTTCGGGCTGGTAGTGGGCCAGGTTGGCCTTGATCGTGCCGCGGAAGTCGAAGTCCCGCGCGAGGGGCAGCCGACTCGGGCGCCGCGAGCGCGCCCCGGTGAAGGAGCGCCGGACCTCGGTCCTGAGCTGCTCCAGGAGACGCCGGACGACCGTCTCGACGATCCGCCGGGCCAGGCGCAGCACTTCGGGGTTCATCAGGTGCTTGGTGCGAAGGACGGCGCGCAGCAGCGTGGGGTTGGGCTCGACGCGCTCCAGAACCGCCGGGTCGGTGACGATCTCGTGGATCTCGTAGCGCTCGACGGCGTCCCGCTCCAGGCGCTCGACGGTCTCCTTGGGGAAGAGGCGGTGGATGTCGTCGAGCCAGTCGACCGCGGTGACGGCGGACGGCCCGTCGCCTCCCTCCCGGGCGTGAGTGCCCGCGCGGACACCACGCCGTGCCTGCTCGGCGTCGCGACCGTAGAGCCAGTCGAGCGCGGCGTCGCGGGCCGCAGGCTCGCCGGAGAGCGGCCCCGTGCAGCGCTCGGCGGGGGCGCCCAGGACGAGCCGCCAGCGTTCCAGGCCGGGATCGGGGGTGTTCGGTGCGGGATTCCCGGTGGTCATGACGTCGCTCGCAGACCGTAGGTGTCGAGGGTGTGCCGCACGTGGGCCTCCAACTCCCGGGCGCGTGCGATCAGCAGGGGGTCGGCGGTGGTGCGCAGCAGTGAGCGTGCCGAGCCGCGCAGCCCGCGCCGCTCGATCAGCCGGGCGGCGATCTGCTCGCGCTCGCGCGGCGGGAAGTAGGCGAACGCCTGCCGCAGCGCGGGCAGACCCACCAGGAACTCCGTCTCCGTCATCGCACGTACCAGCTCGTCCAGTACGTCGATCAGCGGCTCGGGACCGCTGTGCCCGGTCAGTTCCTCACGGGCGACCGAGAACAGGCCCGCGAGCCAGTCGCCGAGCGTCCCCGGGTCCCCGATCGCGCGCGCCGAGGCCCCCGCACTCGCGGCGGTCCCGGCATCCGTACCCGTACCGCTGCCGTCCGGAGCGGCGGCCGGGGTGAGGACCCGGAACAGTCCGAACGCCGCACCGCGCAGGTCGGCCGGCGCGGCCGCGTCCAGACTGATCCGGCGGAACACCGCCGCCGCGGCCTCCCGCGAGACGGAGAGCAGCTCCTCGGCGCGCAGCAGCGCGTCACGGACCGCCGCCAGCGCATGCAGGCGGTCGCGATCGGGGGCGCCCGATCCGTGCAGACCCTCGACGAGCCACAGGACGCGGCCGACGGCGGTGTCGATCGCCGCGGCGAGCAGCGGATCGCGGGCCACGCCGTACACCCGGTCGTGGCGCCACAGCCCCAGTGCCGTACCGAGCACCCGGCCCAGCGGGCCGGGCGCAGCGGCCCGGCCGAGACCGGCGCAGAGCGTGGAGAGCACCTGGGCCGAAAGCCGAGTGGCCCCGCACACCACGGCGTCGAAGAGGACATCGGCCAGGGCGCCGGCTTCCGTACCGGCATCCCGGGCCCGGTCGCCGAGTGCGACCGCCGCGGCCTCCTCCAGGCTCGCGCCGAAGCCGCCCGCCTCGATGAGCGCCGCCTCACGGCCCGCCAGGGGCGACGGCTCCCAGCGCTCGGTGAAGACCGGGTCGGTGCCATGGGTCGGCCCCGACACCCGAACGAACCCCGGGATCCGCAGCACCCGCAGGCGGTGCAGCACCTGACTGCGGGTCAGGTCCGCGGGGTCGGCCAGTTCGAGGGTCACGGCCCGCGAGCCGTCGAGGCCGAGAGCCGTGAGACGGGCGGCGACGTCGTGCACCAGAGGGGGCACGGGCGTGTCGGGGTGCAGCCGGCCGACGCGGTCACCGGAGCAGGCCGCCACCATCTCCACGACGACCGGGTGAGCGCCCGCGCCGAGCGCTCCACGGCGGGTCCAGGGCAGCGGCTCGTCGAGGGCGTCGGTGACGAGCGCGCCGGCCAGCCCGTCCAGGAGGTCGAGGCGGGTGGGCAGCGGGTGGCCGCGCAGCGCCGCGAGGCCGGACGCGGTGCTGTGCGCGGCGATCAGGGCGGCGGTGGACACCGGGTGGTTCCGTGCGCGCAGCCGCTTCACGACGGAGCGCACCAGGTCCTGCCCGGCGGCGCGCGGGCCGGCCTCCCAGAGCCGCTGGTAGTACGCGGGCGAGGGCATCCCGGACTGATAGCCGGCGAACGCGTCGAGCTGACGGAAGGAGTACGGCACGAGGAAGCTGCCGCCGATCGCGCCCTCCGGCGGCGCCGGCACCGCCGGCCAGCCGCCCTCCCGATCAGGGCCGGAGGGCGCGGTGCCCTCCTCCGGGCCCACCGGTGCGTCCGACCGTTGCGGACCGCCGGGGTCCACGAGGGTGCGCAGCGCGGGCCGGTGGAAGCCGCCCGTGACGACGAGAACGGGCCGTTCCCCGGCGGCGGCCACGGCGGCCCGCACCCAGGACGCCATGTACCGCTCGCGCGCCTGATCCCCCTCGTCCGCGGTGGCGTCGCCGCGGACCACGTCGAAGTACGCGTCGAGTCGCGCGGCGAGCCCGTCGCCGGCCGGATCCGAAGCCGACTCGGGGGCGCGATGGGTGGCGGAGCCGGGGGCGGGCTCGGAGGCCGGCTGAGGGGCCGACTCGAACATCCGGTCCCACAGGGCGTCGACCGAGTCGACGCCGAAGCGGCGGCACAGCCGCTCCGTCGCCTCGGCATAGCGGGCCTCGGCGTCCGCGTACCGGTTGGTCCGCCCGGCGAACGCCGGATGCCAGGCGGGCAGGTCGATGAACCGCACCTCGGCGCCCGCCGCCCGCCCCGCCGTGAGCGCGACCCACTCGGGGGAGTAGTCGCAGAGCGGTGCCCAGGACGTGGCGGCCCGCTTCTCGTCCCGGTAGTGGCTGAACACCGCCACCGGCAGCTCGTGGCCGAGGAGCAACTCGTCCAGGCGACCGTTGAGATCGGCCGGGCCCTCCACCAGGACGTGCGCGGGCCGCAGCTCCTCGATGGTGCGGGCCACCAGCCGTGCGCAGGCGGGGGAGTGGTGCCGTACGCCCAGGAACGTGACCGTCATCCGCCCGCCAGCAGATGGCGGGAGGCATGCAGGGCCTTCCACTGGGCGCCGCGCCGACCGGAGACCCGCTGCTCCAGATAGCGGCGCAGCCGGGCCAGGTCCTCCGGGCTGTCCTTGGCCGCCGTACCGGCCAGACAGGTCACCAGGTCGGCCGCGTCGGCCGGCTCGCCCCGCAGGAACCAGCCCCGGACGCCCATCGCGTGGGCGACCGACACGGCCTCCGCCGTGCTCATCACGGAGGAGAGCCGGTCCACCCCTGAGCCGTCCCGGCCGACTCCGGAACGCAGTTCACGGAAGGTGGTCACCAGGACCTCCATCACGTCCCGGTCCGGTGCCGCGGTCACGCCCGAGCTGCGCAGCAGCGCCGTCGCCTCCGCCTCGACCAGGGCGATCTCGGTGTCCAGATCGGGGATGGGGAAGACCGTCTCGAAGTTGAAGCGCCGCTTGAGCGCGGCGCTCATCTCGTTGACGCCCCGGTCCCTGGTGTTCGCCGTGGCGATCACGTTGAAGCCCTGCCGGGCGAAGGCCATCGCCTCGGACCCCTCCAACTCCGGTATGGACAACACCCGTTCGGACAGCAGAGAGAGCAGCGAGTCCTGCACCTCCAGCGGGCAGCGGGTGATCTCCTCGAACCGTACGAGCCGGCCCTCCTGCATGCCCCTCAACATCGGAGCCGGTACGAGCGACCTCGTCGAGGGACCCTCGGAG
>NZ_JBHTTQ010000115.1:0-22499 GCF_042794475.1 Streptomyces sp. NPDC056527 | reverse complement strand
TCATCGTGTCGGACTCGACACGATGACGGCGCGGCGCCGCGTCGGCTCCCCGTCCCCACAGGTCCCGGCGCGGTCCGGGGCGCGCTCCTCCCCCGCTAAAGCGGCTCCACCGGAGCGGCTTCGCCGCGCCCGATGCCGGCCGCCGCGGGGTTCATGAGGCTCAGACCTTCACGAGCTCACGCTCGGGCTCCGTCGGCCCGGCGTCCTCGGTGGCCAGGCCCTCGCCCTCCACGTCGACGTTCGGCAGCGCCTTGTCCAGCCACTTGGGCAGCCACCAGGCCTTGTGGCCGAGCAGGGCCAGCACCGCGGGGACGATCGCCATCCGGACCACGAAGGCGTCGAAGAGGACGGCGACGGCGAGACCGAAGCCGATCATCTTGATCATCTGGTCGGTCATGCCGATGAAGCCGGAGAAGACCGCGATCATGATCACCGCTGCGGCGGTGACCACCCGGGCGCTGTGCCGGAAGCCGGTCACGATCGCCTCGCCGGGGCGCTCCCCATGGACGTACGCCTCGCGCATCCGGGTGACGAGGAAGACCTCGTAGTCCATCGCGAGACCGAAGACGACACCCACCATGAAGATCGGCATCATCGACATGATCGGGCCGGTCTGCTCGACCCCGAAGAGGGAGCCGAGCCAGCCCCACTGGAAGACCGCGACGACCGCGCCGAGGGCGGCGACCACCGAGAGCAGGAAGCCGAGGGCCGCCTTCAGCGGGACCAGGACCGAGCGGAAGACCACCATGAGGAGCAGGAAGGCGAGTCCGACGACGAGTGCCAGATACGGCACGAGCGCGTCGTTCATCTTCTGCGAGAAGTCGATGTTCATCGCGGTGGCGCCGGTGACCAGGACGTTGTCGCCGGTCGTCTCCCGGATGTCGTGCACCAGGTTCTCGGTCTCCACCGAGGAGGGACGGTCCTTCGGGATCACCGTGATCATCGCGGTGTCGCCGGCCTTGTTGGGCGTCGGCGGGGTGACCGCCACGACCCCTTCCAGGCCCTCGATCTTCTTCACGGTGGAGTCGGCCACGGCCTTGTCACCGTCGACGACGACCATCAGCGGCCCGTTGAAACCGGGGCCGAACCCGTCCGACAGCAGGTCGTAGGCGCGGCGCTCGGTGGCGGAGGCGGGCTTGGCGCCGTCGTCCGGCAGGCCCATCTCCAGCGAGGCGGCGGGCACGGCGATCGCGCCGAGGCCGATGACGCCGACGAGCAGGACCATGACCGGGCGTCGGATGACGAACCGGGCCCAGCGGGTGCCCATGTTGGGCTTGTCGTCGGGCTTCTTGAGCCCCTTGCGCTCCTTGCGCCCCACGACCCTGCTACCGGCGAAGCCGAGCATGGCCGGGATCAGGGTGAGCGCGATCAGGACCGCGATCACGACCGTGCCCGCGGCGGCGAAGCCCATCTTCGTCAGCATCGGGATGTTGACGACGGCCAGGCCGACCAGGGCGATGACCACGGTCAGACCGGCGAAGACCACGGCCGAGCCGGCCGTGCCCACCGCGCGGCCCGCGGCGTCCTCGCGCTCCCGGCCGTCGGCGAGCTCCGAGCGGTAGCGGGAGACGATGAAGAGCGCGTAGTCGATGCCGACCGCGAGGCCGATCATCATCGCGAGGGTGGAGGTGGTGGAGCCGAGGTCGAGGACGTTCGCGAGCGCCGTGATCGAGGAGACGCCGATGCCGACGCCGATGATCGCGGTCAGCAGCGGGAGCCCCGCGGCCACGAGCGAACCGAAGGTGATGACGAGGACGATGCCGGCGATGACCACGCCGACGATCTCGCCCGCGCCGGTCTCGGGCATGGTCTGGAGGGCGTCACCGCCGATCTCGACGGTCAGCCCCTGCCCCTGCGCGTCGTGCCCGGTCTTCTGCAGCGCCTCGCGCGTCGCGTCGCTCAGCTCCATGCCGGAGACCTTGTAGCTGACGGAGACGTAGGCGGTCGAGCCGTCCCGCGAGACCGCCTGGGCGGTGTACGGGTCGGTGACCTGGGCGACCTCGTCGGAGCCGGCCTTCAGCTCGCCGACGACCTCCTGGACCTTGGCCTTGTTGGCCGGGTCGGTCATCTTCTGGCCCTCGGGGGCCTTGAAGACGACGCGGGCGGTGGCCCCGTCGGCGTTGCCGCCGGGGAAGCGCTGCTCAAGGAGGTCGAAGGCCTTCTGGGCCTCGGTACCGGGAATCGAGAAGGAGCTGGAGGTCGCGGCGGGCGCGGTGGCGGCACCGACCCCGGCGAGCGCGAGGAGCGCCACCCAGAGGAGGGCGACGAGCCGTCGGCGCCGGAAGGCGGAGCGACCCAACTTGTAGAGGAACGTGGCCACGGGGGCGTACTCCCATTTCGTGGTGGGACAGGGCATGGGGAGCCGGCCCGACGGCGTGAGCGGTGCGCAGCGTCAGGGGGTGCGGGTGAGGACGTATCAGTGGTACCGGCCGGGGAGCCGGTGCGGATCAGACGCCGAGTGAGGGGAGCACGACGGCGTTGACGTAATCGGTGATGAAGGCGTGGTCGATCGGCTGATCCTCGATCAGCGGGCGAACGACGAACGCCCCGATGATCATGTGCAGGACGAACTTCAGCGCCGGGTTGTCGGCGCTGATCTCACCCCGCGCCACCGCTCGTTCCAGCACGTCGCGCAGGCTGCTCATCTCGGGTTCGATGAGCAGTTCGCGGAGCGCCTGGAGCAGTTCGGGGTTGGTGTGGACCGCATGTGCCAGACCCCGCATGAGCGCGGTGTCCTTCTCCATCTGACAGTCGTCGGTCAGCTCCATCATCGCGTGGAAGTCGCCCCGCAAGCTGCCCGTGTCGATCTCGGCGATCTTGATGGGCTTGTTGTGGCGCATCGCCTTGGCGACGAGTTCGGGCTTGCTCCCCCACTGGCGGTAGAGGGTGGCCTTGCTGGAGTGGGTGCGGGCGGCGACGGCGTCCATGGTGAGGGCGTCGTAGCCGACCTCGCGAAGGAGGTCGAGCACGGCTTCGTACAGCTCGGACTCACGCTCTGGTGTGAGCCTGCTGCGTGCCATGACCGGACTCCATCCGAACGAAACTGTTTCGTACACCTCGAAGTTACCCCACCGTCCAGCGAAACGAAACCGTTTCGTACGTGTCCTGGGCCACAGGCGGCCGCGGGCCACGCGCACGCCCGTACGAGTTGCCGCACCCCATCAGGGTGGAAAGCATTGGGGGGTGAGTGACGACGTCGCGTATCTCCGCTTCCCGCACCTCCACGACGACCTGCTGTGCTTCGCGGCCGAGGACGACCTCTGGGTCGCACCCCTCGTCCCCGAGGGGCACCGGTCCGGCCGGGCCTGGCGGGTGACCGTCGACCGGACCCGGGTCGGCCACCCGCGCTTCTCGCCCGACGGGCGCCACCTCGCCTACACGAGCTGGCGCAGCCTCGACCCCGAGATCCACCTCGCACCGGTCGAGGGCGGGCCCGCCCGCCGGCTGACCTACTGGGGCTCGACGGACACCCGGGTCTGCTCGTGGTCCCCGGACGGCGACATCCTCGCCGTCTCCTCGCACGGCCAGCCCTTCTCGTACTTCTCCTGGGCGTACACCGTCGCCACCGACGGCTCCCCCGGCGGCCGGATGCCCTGGGGCCCGGTCTCCGACATCGCCGTGGCCGATCTCGACGGAGAGCGCCGCACGCTGCTCCTCACGGGCAAACCGCCGCACGAGGCGGCGGCCTGGAAGCGGTACAGGGGCGGCGCCACCGGGCGGCTGTGGCTGCACGGGAAGCAGCTGATGCCGGACCTCGACGGGCAGCTCGACTGCCCGATGTTCGTCTCCGGCCGGATCGCCTTCCTCTCCGACCACGAGGGCATCGGCAACCTCTACTCCTGCCTGCCCGACGGCACCGGCCTGCGCCGCCACACCGACCACGACGCCTTCTACGCCCGGCACGCCTCCAGCGACGGACGGCGCGTGGTCTACCAGTGCGCCGGCGACCTGTGGATCGTCGACGACCTGACCGCCCCCGGCGCCGCGCCGCGCAATCTGGACGTGCGGCTCGGCGGCCCGCGCGCCGGCCGCCGCGCCTACCAGGTGCCGGCCGCCAACCACGTCGACGCGATCTCGGTCGACGAGACCGGGCGGGCCAGCGCCGTCTCCGTGCGCGGCAGCCTGTACTGGCTCACCCACCGCGACGGGCCCGCCCGCACCATCACGGACACCCCGGGCGTACGGGTCCGGCTGCCCGAGATGCTGGGCAGCGGCGGCCAGATCGCGTACGTCACGGACGCGGAGGGCGAGGACGCGATCGAGGTCGCCTACCTGCCGCGCGCCAGCGGCGACCGCGAGCCGCGGCGGCTGGCCTCGGGCGAGCTCGGCCGGGTGGAGGAGATGGTCTCCGACCCGGAGGGCGAACGGCTCGCGATCGCCTCCAACGACGGCCGGCTGCTGCTCATCGACGCGACCGAGGACTCCAACGGAGAGGCCACGGAGCTGATCCGCTCCGTCAACGGACCCGTCCGCGACCTCGCCTTCTCCCCCGACGGGGCCTGGCTGACCTGGGCGCACCCCGGCATCGGGCGCTCGCTGCGCCAGATCAAGATGGCCCGGATCTCCGGGCCGGGCGCCCGGACCGTCGTCGATGTCACCAACGGCCGCTTCGAGGACGAGAACCCGGTCTTCACCAGCGACGGCCGCTATCTCGCCTTCCTCTCCTGGCGGGGCTTCGACCCGGTGTACGACGTGCACACCGGCGATCTGTCGTTCCCGCTGGGCTGCCGCCCCTATCTCGTACCGCTGTCCTCGGCGACTCCTTCCCCGTTCGCCCTGCTGCCCGACGGACGCCCGGCCGCGGGTGGTCTGGACCCGACCGAGACCGAGGTCGAGGGCGGGGAGGGCACCACGATCGTGGAGGTGGAGGGGCTCCCGGACCGGGTCACGCCCTTCCCCGTCTCCGCCTCCAAGTACTCGGCACTGCACCCGGTCAGCGGCGGCGGGCTCGTCTGGCTGCGCTGGCCCATCTCGGGCGCGCTCGGCGAGACCTTCGCCAACCCCTCGGACACCACGGGCCGCCCCACCCTGGAACACTTCAACATCATCAAGGCCCGCAAGACCGAACTCGTCGGCCATATCGACTGGTTCGCGGTCAGCGGCGACGGCTCGCGGCTCGTCGTCGTCGACGAGGGCGATCTGCGGGCGGTGCCGGCGACCGAGCCCGGGGACGGTGACTCGACGGTCTACATGGACCTGCGACGGATCCTGCACGAGGTCGACCCGGAGGCCGAGTGGCGCGGGGCCTACGACGAGGCCGGCCGGATCGTCCGCGCCTACTTCTGGGACCCGAACATGTGCGGGGTGGACTGGCCCGCCGTCCTCGACCAGTACCGCCCCCTCGTCGAACGGATCGCGTCCCCGGACGAGTTCGCCGATCTGCTGCGGGAGGTCATGGGCGAGCTGGGCACCTCGCACGCCTATGTCTCACCCGCCCGCCGCAACGAGGGCCCGCCGCACTACCAGCGGCCGATGGGCCTGCTGGGCGCCAACCTCGTGCCGCGGGACGGCGGTTGGATGGTGAAGCGGATCCTGCCCGGCGACTCCTCCGACTCCAAGGCGCGCTCGCCGCTCGCGGGGACGGGCATCCGCGAGGGCGCGGTCCTCACCCACGTCGACGGCCGCCCGGTGGACCCGGTCACCGGCCCCTACCCGCTGCTGTCCTCCTCGGGCGGTACGACGGTCGAGCTGACCTTCCAGCCGGCGGCGGGCGAGGGCCGCTCGCGCCGGGTGGCGATCGTGCCGCTGATCGACGAGCGGCCGCTGCGCTACCAGGACTGGGTGGCCAAACGACGCGCGGTCGTACGGGAGGTCAGCGGCGGCAAGTGCGGCTATCTGCACATCCCCGACATGGGCGGCTCGGGCTGGGCCCAGTTCAACCGCGACCTGCGGATGGAGGTCTCCCGGCCGGCCCTCATCGTGGACGTGCGCGGCAACGCGGGCGGCCACATCAGCGAGCTGGTGGTGGAGAAGCTCACCCGCAAGATCCTCGGCTGGGACCTGACGAGGAACGCGCAGCCCGTCTCGTACGCCTCGAACGCCCCCCGCGGGCCGGTCGTCGCCCTCGCCGACGAGGCCACCTCCTCGGACGGCGACATGATCACGGCCGCGTTCAAGCTGCTGGGCCTCGGACCGGTGATCGGGCAGCGGACCTGGGGCGGCGTGGTGGGCATGACGGGCCGTCACCGGCTGGGCGACGGCACACAGATCACGGTCCCGATGAACGCGGCATGGTTCCCCGAGTACGGCTGGTCCGTCGAGAACCACGGCGTGGAACCGGACCTGGCGATCCTGCGCACCCCGCTGGACTGGGCCGAGGGCCGCCACGCCCAGCTCGACGACGCGGTCGAGTTGGCTCTCTCGCTGCTCGCGGAGACCCCGGCGGCGAGCCCGCCCGGCTACGCCGACGTCCCCGACAACTCCCGCCCGAAGCTCCCCCCGAGGTCCAGCGCGTAGGAGGTCCCGGGCTGCCCGTCGAGGACGACGTCCCCGACGGGCACGAACCCCGTCCGTACGAGCACGGCCCTCGAACCGGCGTTGCCGAGGGCCGCGGACGCCGTGAGCCGGTCGAGTCCGTACGCGGTGACGGCCAGCCGGCACAGCTCCCGTACCGACGCCGTGGCCACGCCCCTCCCGGCGGCCTTCTCCGCGACCCGGAACCCGAGGTCGGCCGACCCCTCCACCACGTCGACGAGGTTGAACCGCCCCAGGATCTCCCCGCCCTCCCCGACCAGCACGTGGAACAGGATCGCGCCGGTCTCCTGCTCGTCGAGCAGGGCCCGGTGCCGCGCCTCGAACTCCTCGAAATACGCGTCTCCCCGGTCGGGCACATGGGCGGCGAAGTACACCCGGTTCTCCCGCTCGAACGCGAGGAGCGCGGGGGCGTGTTCGGCTCGGAGCGGCTGCAGCTCGGTCATGGCCGCACGGTACGCGGCAGGGGCCGCGGGCCGCACCGGAAATTCATCAGGAGCGGGAGGTGAACGCCGGAAGGTGCACCCGGCGTCCCGGGTGCACCTTCTCGGAGGACATTCAGCGGACGGATGTCAGGCGTCGTAGTCCATGTCCAGGCGGTCCTGGTCCTGCTGCTGGGCCCGGCGCTGCTCCTCCTCGGAGGGGCGGCCCTTGGCCTGGGAGGCCCGCTCGGACGCCTCTTCGCGCGCGTTGCCCATCCTCTGCTTCGCCTGCTCTGCGGCCTGCCTCGCCTTGTCCTTGAACTGGTCTTGCTTGCCCATGAAGGTTCACTCCTAGACGGGTGTGAGGGGGAAGGGGCGGCTCGCCCCTTGGGCCTCGACCAGCGTGGCACGGCGAAACATTCCGCGCATTTCGATCAGATACTCCCCGTCACCGCGGCGAGGTGGCGCCCGTGCGCGCCTGTTCGTCGGCCGCCCCACCGGCCCCCACGAGGCCCTTGGAGACACTGGCGAGCCGCGGTTCGAACCGCTTCATCTCCCGCTGGCCGACCGTGGCGATGAGCCCCGGCAGATAGCCACGGACCGACTGCATCCCGCGCAGCCACCATTGGGCGTACACATGCGCCGAGCGCCGCTCGATGCCCGCCACGATCCGGTCCACGGCCGGGCCCAGCGGATACGTGCGGTTGGACGGCCAGGGCAGCCGCTGCCGCAGCTCCTTCATCACGTCGTCCTGGTCGGCGCCCCGGACCATGTCGGTGTCGGTCCACGACAGGTAGCCGACGCCGACCTTCACCCCCTTGTAGCCGACCTCGGCTCGCAGGCTGTGCGCGAACGCCTCGACGCCCGACTTGGAGGCGCAGTACGCCGTCATCATCGGCGCCGGTGTGATGGCCGCGAGCGAGGCGATCTGCAGGAAGTAGCCGCGGGACTCCATCAGGACGGGCAGGAACGCCCGGCCGGTCACGGCCCCGCCGATCAGATTGACCTCGATGACCCGCCGCCAGGCGTCCGGGTCGGAGTCCACGAACGGACCGCCCGACGCGACACCCGCGTTGGCGACCACGATGTCGACCTTGCCGAAGCGCTCCTTGACCTCGGCCGCGACCCGGGCCATCGCCTGGTGGTCGGTGACGTCCGCGTGCCACCAGTCGGCCTCGGTGTGCAGCCGGCCGGCGACCTGCTTCAGCTCCTCCGGCTCCAGGCCGACGAGCGCGATCCGCGCTCCGCGCGCGGAGAGCTTGCGGGCGAGAAGCTCACCGACACCGCGGGCCGCTCCGGTGACGACCGCGACCTGTCCCTCCAGGCTGACCCTGCTCATGCGTCCTCCTTCTGCTTCTGCGCCCGCGCCTGCTCGACGGGCGTGGGCGCGACGTACGTGGTCACGAGGTCCCTGATGCGCGCGGTGACCACCTCCGGGGCCTCGACCGGCGTCATGTGACCCATGCCCGCCAGTTCGTCCATCCCCACGCACTGCGGCAGCGCGGCGACCATGGCGCGGGAGTGCACGGGGGGGGTGAGCCGGTCCGCCGTACCGACGAGCACGGCCACCGGCAGCTCCAACTCCCGGACGCCCGCTTCGAGATCGAGCTCCGCGAGCACATGCGACCAGGCCACCCGCGAGAGCCGCGGGCAGGCGTGCACGATCCGGGCGCAGGCGTCGACCCGCTCCGGCGCCGAACCCGGGCCCATCGTGGCGTACCTGAGGATCTTCTTCGACACGGGCGTGACCGGTCCGAGCGGTGCCCTCGCTCCCAGGATCGCCCTGGTCAGCCGGGTCCGCAGCCCGCCAGGACGCAGGGGGACGACAAGGGATTCGGCCGCGAGCCGGGACGGGCCCGTGGAGCAGAGCAGCGCGGCGGCGGCATGCTCCCTGAACGCGGGGCGCGCGGCGGCCGCCATGATCGTCATGCCGCCCATGGAGTGCCCTGCGAGGACCGCCTTCTCGCCGGGGGCGAGCGTGGCGGCGAGGACCGCTTCGAGGTCGTCGGCGAGCGCCCGCGTGGAGTGGCCGGAGGCGTCGGCCGGGGCGGGGCTGCGGCCGTGACCGCGCTGGTCGTAGGCGATGACCCGGTGGTCGCGGGCGAGGTCGCGGATCTGCTCGGCCCAGAAGGCGATGGAGCAGGTCCAGCCGTGGGCCAGGACCACGGCCGGTGCGTCCTCGGAGCCGTAGACCTCGACATGGACGCGGGCGCCGTCCGCGGAGACGGCGATCACCTCGCGCGGGTGCGGGAGCGGGGCGGTACGGGTCGTACCGGATCGGGTCAGGCGGCTCACTTCACGGTCTCCTTCTTGCGGGCGGGGCGCTTCGCCGGGGCGGGCGCGGCCTCGGTGACGGCCGGCCGCAGCACCTCGTACTCCGCGAGGTCGACCTGTCGCGTCTCGCGCCGGAACTCGGCTGTCGTGCCCGGCCACAGCGTGGTGTTGCGGCCGTTGGCGTCCAGGTACCAGCTGTCGCAGCCGCCCGCCTTCCACACGGTCCGCTCCATCCGGTCCTGCACCTTGCGGTTCCAGGCGCCGACCGCGGACGGCCGGGCGGCGAGGGCGGCGCGCCCTCCGAGCACGTTCAGCTGGCGCAGATAGTCGGCCATGTAGTTCAGCTGGGACTCGATCATCAGGATCATGGAGGAGTTCCCGAGGCCCGTGTTGGGCCCGATGATCGTCATCCAGTTGGGGAAGCCGTCGACGGTCGCGCCGCGCAGCGACTGCACCCCGTCCTTCCACGCATCGGCGAGCGTGGAGCCGTCCGCGCCGACGACCCGCTCGGCGATCGGCATGTCGGTGACGTGGAATCCCGTGCCGAAGACGATCGCGTCGACCTCGGTCTCGCTGCCGTCGGCCGCGACGACGGTCGAGCCCCGGACCTCGCGCAGCCCGGAGGCGACGACGTCGACATTGGGCTGGGCGAGTGCCGGGTAGTACGCGTTGGAGAGCAGGATGCGCTTGCAGCCGATGCGGTACGAGGGGGTCAGCTTGGCCCGCAGCGCCGGGTCCTTGATCGCCTTGGCCATGTTGGCCTTGGCGAGCGACTCGACGAGCCCCAGCTCGCCCGGGCGCTTGGTGAACGCGCTGACCTGGAGCTCACGGATGCCCCAGAGCAGGCCGCGGCGCGCGGTCCCGGTGAAGGGGAGAGTGCGGTGGAGCCAGCGCTCGACGCCGGTGATGGCGCGGTCCATGCGCGGCATCACCCATGGCGGGGTGCGCTGGAAGAGCGTCAGCTTCCCGACCTGCGGCTGGATCGCGGGCACGATCTGGATCGCCGAGGCGCCGGTGCCGACCATGGCGACGCGCTTGCCGGTGAGGTCGTAGTCGTGGTCCCACCGCGCGGAGTGGAAGACCTTGCCGGGGAAGTCGGCCAGGCCCGGGATGTCGGGGATCTTCGGGTCGGAGAGCGGCCCGGTCGCGGAGACGATCACATCGGCGGTGAGGGTGCCCTGGTTGGTCTCGATGTGCCAGCGCAGTTCCTCGGCGTCCCAGCGCATCAGCGAGACCTCGTGGTTCAGCCGCAGATGCGGGCGGAGCCGGAAGGTGTCGGTGACGTGCTCCAGGTAGGCGCGGATGTGGCGCTGCCCGGAGAAGGTGCGGGGCCAGTCGGGGTTGGGCGCGAAGGAGAAGGAGTAGAGATGGGACGGCACGTCGCAGGCGCAGCCCGGATAGCTGTTGTCGCGCCAGGTGCCGCCCACGGAGTCGGCCCGCTCCAGGACGACGAAGTCGGTGATCCCCTCGCGGCGCAGCCGGACGGCGGCCCCGAGTCCGCCGAACCCCGATCCGATCACCGCCACTCGTACGTGCTCGTGCTTCGCCATGCCGCCTCCCGTGCGCCCGGCCAAGACTCCGCCAGCAATCACTGGCACAGTCGGGACTGTAGAGCAGCGCCATACCGAGCGGTAGGGGTTGGGCGCGGGAAAGTTACCGGCGGTACAACATAGGCTGGCGGGCGTGGCAGAACGATCGGATCAGCTGACCGACCAGGCGGGTCGGGCCGCCGGCATCCGCGAGTACCGGATGGACGAACTCGCGGCGGCGGCCGGCATCACCGTGCGCACCCTGCGCTTCTACCGCGAGCGCGGGCTGATCGCGCCGCCCCGCCGCGAGGGCCGCATCGCCTGGTACGACGACCACCACCTGGCCAAGCTCCGGACGATCGCGGCGCTGCTCGAACGCGGCCACACCCTCAACGGCATCGCCGACCTCAACACCGCCTTCGAGAGCGGCAAGGACGTCAGCGAGGTCCTCGGCCTCGGCGAACCCACCGAGGAGGAGCCGATCCGGCTCACCCCGCAGGAACTGGCCGACTACTTCGCCGGCGAGGTCACCCCGGAGAACCTGCTGGCCGCCCTCGACCTCGGATACCTCGCCACCGACGGCGACGCGATCGTCCACATCAGCCGCCGGCTGCTCGACGTCTCCGCGGCCCTGGTGAAGGAGGGCATCCCGCTCTCCGCGGTCCTGGAGGCGGGCCGGGCGGTACGCGAACACGCGGACGTGCTGGCCGGCCTCTTCACCGACCTGCTGCGCGAGCACGCGGACGAGAAGGACGTCCAGCGGCTGCGCCCGCTCGCGAAGAGCGTGGTGGACGCCGAACTCTCGATGGCCATGGACCGCCGCCTGCGCGAGAAGCCCTGAGGCACCGAGGCCGTACGGCCATGAGACCCACAGGTCCCGCGCCCTTGCGGTCCTGAGCCCGTGAACACCCGCATGACCGGGTGACAGGTTCTTCGAAAGTTCTTCATCACCTCCGTCCTACCGTCTGCCTGCCTGCCGCGCCCGCGCCAGGCGGACAACGGGGGAACGGGAGGAACCGATGAGGACGAACCGGTTGCTGATGGCCGCCGCGGCCTCGGTCATGGCGTTCGCGCTGACCGGCTGCGGCGATGACGGCGGCGGCGGCGGGAAGATACCCACGGCCGAGAGCGGGAGCGCCTCGTCCGGTACCGGCACGGGGCAGCCCCCCGCCGCCGGCGGGGGCGATCAGGCCGAGATCGCCGAGTACGTGGCCGCGAAGCGCAAGTGGGTCGCATGCATGCGCGAGCAGGGGTTCGACTACCCGGACCCGGGTCCCCTGGGGCAGATCGAGACCGACGGCGACACCAATCGCGCGATGAAGAAGAACCCGAAGTTCACCGTCGCCCAGGAGAAGTGCAAAGAGTTCAACGTGACCGTCCCCATGGCCGTCGAGAAGGCCATGCGACCCAAGATGACCCCCGAACAGATCAAGACCGCCCGCGAGTTCGCCGACTGCATGCAGAACAACGGCGCCCCCGACTTCCCCGACCCGGGCCCCGACGGCTACCCCACGGTCAACGAGAACGACGGCGTCCAGGACTGGGACCCGAGCACGGCGGGCGCCAAGCGGGCCGGTCGCGTCTGCGCACCGATCAAGGGCGACGACGTCCCGGTCAATCCGCCCCCGGCCAAGGGCTGAGCATGAGCGGGACGATCGACAGGGAGGAGGCGGAGTACGAGACGGCCGCCCCCACCGCGCCGGGGCGACCGCGGCGTCGCCGCGCTCTGCTGCCGACCGCCGCCGTCGCGGTCGTCGCGGCCGTCGCCGCGGTCGGCCGGCTGGGCCTCGGGGGCGGCGGGGACGAGCCCCCCGGCGCCCCGCCCCGAGCCGGCTCCACCGTCCAGGTCACCCGGGCCACCCTGACCGAACGCACCTCCGTGGAAGGCACGTTGGGGTACGGACCGGAGATACCCCTGCCGGTCAAGGCGACCGGCACGGTCACCTGGCTCCCCGTACCGGGCACGACGGTCCAGCGCGGCGAGGAGCTGCTGCGGGTGGACGACCGTCCGGTGGTGCTGCTGTACGGGCCACTGCCGATGTACCGGGACCTGGGGCTGCCGGCGGCCGCACCGGAGGGCGGAAGCCCGAAGGCCGAGCCCTCCACGTCCCCGACGCCGGGGGGCACCGGGGGCGAAGCGACGGGCGGAGGGACGGGCGGAGGGACGGACACCGCGACAGGTGGCAGGCCCCCGACACCACGAGAGATCCGCGGCATGGACGTCATGCAGCTCGAGACCAACCTCGCCACCCTCGGCTACACCGGCTTCACGGTGGACCAGAGATTCACCACCGGTACGGCCCAGGCGGTCAAGCGCTGGCAGAAGGCGCTCGGACTCCCCCGGACCGGCACGGTCGCGGTCGGCGACGTCGTCTACTCCTCCGGCACCGTGCGGATCGGCAAGGCGACGGTCCGGCTCGGTTCGCCGGTCGGCGAGAACGCCCTCGCCCACACCGGCACGGCACGGAAGGTCGTCGTCGACACCTCGGCACACGAGGCTTCCTGGGCCGTGCGCGGTACGGCCGTCACCATCGAGCTTCCCGACGCACGCTCGGTACGGGGCCGGGTGGCGGCCGTGGGCACCGAGGCGACCGCGGCGGAGGGCGCGGGGGAGAACGGCGGGCCCCCGACGATTCCGGTGACCGTCACCGTCGAGGACCAGAAGTCCCTCGGGAAGCTGGAGAGCGGACCGGTCACCGTCACGTACGTGGGGCGGGAGCGCAAGGACGTCCTCACCGTCCCGGTCGCCGCACTGGTGGCGCTCGCGGAGGGCGGCCACGGCCTGGAGACCGCGGACGGGACCTTCGTCGCCGTGAAGACCGGGCTCTTCGCGGACGGCGACGTGGAGGTGAGCGGTCCGGCGGTCCGCGAAGGCCTGAAGGTGAGGATCCCCCAGTGAACGGTGGATCCGCGGCGGCCGCGGTCGTGGAGTTCGACGCGGTCTCCAGGACCTACCCGGGCGGCGTGGCCGCGGTGCGGGACGTGAGCCTGACCGTCGAGCGCGGCGAACTGGTCGCGATCGTCGGCCCGTCGGGCTCGGGCAAGTCCAGCATGCTGAACCTGATGGGCAGTCTGGACCGGCCGTCCGCGGGCCGCGTCCTCGTCGACGGCCACGACGTGGCGACTCTGTCGGACCGGGAGGTCTCCGCGCTGCGGGCCACCCGGATCGGTTTCGTCTTCCAGCAGTTCCACCTCGCGGTGGGCGTACCGGTCCTGGACTCCGTGGCCGACGGCCTGCTGTACGCCGGGGTCCCGCAGCGCCGACGCCGGGCCAGGGCGACGGCGGCGCTGGAGCGGGTCGGTCTGAGCCACCGCGTCCACCACCTGCCGCACCAGCTCTCAGGCGGCGAACGCCAACGGGTGGCGGTGGCCCGGGCGGTGGTCGGCGGACCGGCGGTCCTGCTGGCGGACGAACCGACCGGCAACCTCGACTCGGCGTCGGGCGCGGCCGTCCTGACCCTGCTGCGCGAACTCCACGCGGCCGGCACGACGGTCGTGATCATCACCCACGACCGCGAGATCGCGGCGGCACTCCCCCGCCGCATCGAGATGCGCGACGGCCACGTGGTCGCCGACACGACGACCGGGATACCCCGATGACCAACAGCGACAGAACCGATCCGCCCGCCGGGACGGACCCGGCGGCCACCGCCGGCGCGGGCGCGGGGCGTGGTGCCGTTCTCGGGCGCATCGCCCGGCGCGGGCGGGGTGCCGCCTCGCGGGCCGGGGCGCCGCCGCGAGCCGCCCGGCTGCGGCCCGTCGACATCGTGCGGCTCGGCGGGACGGGGCTGCGGACGCGGCCCTTGCGCGTCTTCCTCTCCGCACTCGGCATCGCCATCGGCGTCGCCGCGATGATCGCGGTGGTCGGCATCTCCGGCTCGGGACAGGCCGAGGTGGACCGGCGGCTCGACGCCCTCGGCACCAACCTCCTGCGGATCGCCCCCGGCGAATCCACCGGCGGGGAGAAGGCGAAGCTGCCCCGGGAGGCCGTTCGTATGATCGACCGCGTGCCGCCGGTGCGACAGGTCGCCGCCACGGGCGCGACGGACGCGCACGTCTACCGCAACGACCGCATCGCCGTGGGCCGCACCGGATCCCTCACCGTCCTCGCCGCGGGCCGCGAACTGCTCCCGACCGTCGGCGGCACCGTCCGCCGGGGCCGCTGGCTGGACCCCGCGACCGAGGCGTACCCGGCCGTCGTACTGGGCGCGACCGCCGCCCACCGGCTCGACGTGTACACCCCGGGAACCCGGCTCTGGATCGGCGGGCGCTGGTTCTCCCTGGTCGGCGTCCTCGATCCGGTACCGCTCGCGCCCGAACTCGACAGCGCCGCCCTCGTCGGCTGGCCGGCGGCCCGGACGTACCTCCGCTTCGACGGCCACCCCTCCACGGTCTACGTCCGCGCCGAGGACAGCCAGGTGACGGCGGTACGGACGGTGCTGGCGGCCACCGCGTACCCGGAGAAGCCCGATGAGGTCCAGGTCTCCCGGCCCTCCGACGCCCTCGCCGCCCGCGAGGCCACCGAATCGGCGCTGACCGGGCTGCTGCTCGGACTCGGCGGCGTCGCCCTGCTCGTCGGCGGCGTCGGCGTGGGCAACACCATGGTCATCTCGGTGCTCGAACGGCGCCCGGAGATCGGCCTGCGCCGCGCCCTCGGCGCGACCAGGGGCCAGATCCGGACCCAGTTCGTGACGGAGTCCCTGCTCCTGTCGGCGATCGGCGGACTCGGCGGCACGGTCCTGGGAACGCTGATCACGGCGGCGTACGCGCTCTCGCGCGGCTGGCCGACCGTCGTGCCGGTATGGGCGACCGCCGCGGGCGTGGGCGCCACGCTGCTGATCGGCATGGCCGCGGGCCTGTACCCGGCGGTCCGCGCCAGCCGCCTGGCCCCGACGGAGGCCCTGGCCGGCACATGAGCGCGGCCCGGCGTCCGCACCGCGGCGGGAGACCCGCGCGGCAGCCCGCGGGCGGCCGCAGCCGTCAGAGACTGCCGCGCGGCCCCGGCAGGACGATCGTGAAGACCGTGCCGGCCCCCACCTCGCTCGTCACCTCGATGGCCCCGTCATGGTCCGCCACGATCTGACGGGCGATCGAGAGGCCGAGCCCGCTGCCCCCGGTGGCCCGCCCGCGCGCCGCGTCCGCCCGCCAGAAGCGGTCGAAGAGATGCGGCAGATCGGCCGCCGCGATCCCGCTGCCGGTGTCCCGGACCGCGATCCGCACCATCTCGTCGCCTTCGGCCAGTTCCAGCCGGACGCTGCCGCCCGAGGCCGTGTGCCGTACCGCGTTCGACACGAGGTTGCTCAGCGCCTGACGCAGCCTCCCGGGATCGCCGTACAGCGGCACGGCCCGCCCGGGCGAGCCGGCCGTCAGCTCCACCCCCGCCGTCGCGGCCAGCGCGCTGTGCGCCGTACGGCAGGTCTCGATCAGCTCCCCCGCGTCGAGCGCACCACGGTGGTACGTCAGGGCGCCCGCCTCCGCCAGTGCCAGGTCCTGCAGGTCGTCGACGATCCGCTGCTGGAGCAGCACCTCCTCGTGCAGCGAGTCCAGCAGTTCCTCGTCGGCCTCCAGGACCCCGTCGCGCAGCGCCTCCAGATAGCCACGGAGATTGGCCAGCGGGGTGCGCAGCTCGTGCGCGATGTCGCCGACGAGCCGGCGCTGGCGTTCCTCGCTGGCCCGGAGCGAGTCGGCCATGCGGTTGAAGGACCGTCCGAGTTCGCCGATCTCGTCCTTGCCGGTGGCCGGCACGCGCCGGTCGAGGTCGCCCTCCCCGAGTCCGTGGGAGGCCGCGGTGAGCGCCCGAACGGGCCGCAGGACCGCCCGGCCGAGCAGCAGCGCGCAGGCGAGGACGGCGGCGGCCACCCCGGCGGCCACGGCCGCGGTCGGGCCCACGGCGAGACGCTGTCCCGCGTCGTCCAGGGCGCCGAGACGGACGGTGAGCGGCTGTGGCGCGACCGCGGCGGTCCGCTCGGCGAACACGCGCCGCAGACAGGCGAGCCGTTCGCCACCCTGCGTCGAGGCACAGACGTCGAGCGCGGCGCGGTGGGACGCGAGCACGGCGCCCGACACGCCGTCGTCCTTGACGCATCCACCGGCCCCGCTCACCGGTCCCCCCGCGTCCGTGAAGACGGGTACGTCCAAGTGGCCCGTACGCACGGACACTTCATGACCCGCCCGGGTCAGACACGCGGCGTAGGTGACACCGGTCGTGTACGCGGCGATGGCGCTGGCGATCACCTTGGCCTGCGAAGGGAAATGCACCCCCATGTCGTCCGCGAAGGGCAGATCGGGCCGGGGGTCGACCAGCAGCGGCGGCGCCGTGCCGCCGGGGCGGGGGTCCCGGCCGAGGAGGACGTCGGAGTCGGCGATCTGGCCGCCGGCGCCGTCGGTGATCCGGATGCGCTGCCCGGTGTCGCGCGCGAGGGCGCGCACGGTCCCGGCCACACCGTCCCAGGTGCCGCCGGTCTCCCCGTACCGACGCAGCTCCTCGGTGATCCGGGCGACGTCCTGCCGGTCGGCGGCGGCCGATTCGCGGACCTGCCGGGTGACCTGGGCCAGCGTCAGCCAGGCGGTGGCGGCGGTGGCGACCACCGCGACGAGGAGGATCAGGGCGAAGACGCGTATCCGGAAGCTCACGCCGGGCCGCCGTCCGCGAGCCGGTATCCCCGCCCGTACACCGTCTCCAGGAACCGGGGCCGCGCCGGATCCTCCTCCAGCTTCAGGCGCAGATTGCGCACATGCGCGTCGACGGTCCGCTCCAGCACGTCGCTGTCGAAGCCGAAGACCCGCTCGATGATCTGCGCCCGCGTGAAGACCCGGCCGGGTTCACGGGCCAGCGCCTCCAGGATGGAGAACTCCTTCGACGTGAGCGCCACGGGGCGGGCCGCCACCCGGACCTCGAAGCGTGCGGTGTCCAGCTCCACCTCGCCGACCCGCAGCAGCGCGGGCGCCTCCGTACCGGCCCTCCTGGACCGCCGCAGCAGCGCCCGCACCCGCGCGGTGAGCTCGCGGGGGCTGTAAGGCTTGGTGAGGTAGTCGTCGGCGCCGAGGTCGAGGCCGAGGAGCAGGTCCTCCTCCGTGCTGCGGGCGGTCAGCAGCAGAATCGGTACGTCGGAGAGCCCCGAGTGCTCGGCGCGCAGGATGCGGCACACGTCGAGACCGTCGACGAGCGGCAGCATCACATCGAGGACGATGAGATCCGGCCGCGTCGCCCGGGCCTTCTCCAGCGCGGCGCGGCCGTCGCTCACGACCTGGACCGCGCTCCCCTCCCGCTCCAGATAGATCCGGATGAGCCGGGCCTGTTTCGCGTCGTCCTCGGCGACCAGAATGCGCGCGCTCAACGACTCCCCCTCCCCCTGTGTGCCGCTACAGCTCGTAGACCGCCGTCACGGGCGCGTGGTCGCTCCACCGCTCGCCGTGCGTGGCGGCCCGCTCGACGAACGCCTTGACGGCCTTGGCGGCCAGGCCCGGCGTCGCCACCTGGTAGTCGATGCGCCAGCCGCTGTCGTTGTCGAAGGCGCGTCCGCGGTACGACCACCACGAGTACGGCCCGTCCTGGTCCGGGTGGAGGGCGCGGACGACGTCGACGTACTCCGCCTCGTCGAAGACACGGCTCAGCCAGGCCCGCTCCTCGGGCAGGAAGCCCGAGTTCTTCTGGTTGGTCTTCCAGTTCTTGAGGTCGGCCTCGCGGTGGGCGATGTTCCAGTCTCCGCAGACGACGACCTCACGGCCGTCGGCGGCGGCGCGCTGCTTGAGCTCCTTCAGATACGGCAGGAACTCGTCCATGAAGCGGATCTTCTCGTCCTGCCGCTCGGTGCCGACCTCGCCCGAGGGCAGGTAGAGGCTGGCGACGGTGACACCGGGCAGGTCGGCCTCGATGTACCGGCCACTGCCGTCGAACTCGCTCGACCCGAACCCGACGCGCACGGAGTCGGGCTCACGCCGGGTGTAGAGGGAGACCCCCGCGCGCCCCTTGGCGGCGGCGGGCGCATGCGCGGTGAACCAGCCCTCGGGCGCCCGGACCTCGTCGGGGAGCTGGGATTCCTCGGCGCGCACCTCCTGCAGACAGACGGCGTCGGCGGAGGTGCCGGCGAGCCACTCCACGAAGCCCTTCTTGGCGGCGGCACGAAGACCATTGACATTGACGGACGTCACTGTGTACAAAACATGCTCCTCATTCGGCGGGCACCCGGCGTCACGCCCAAGGGTCAGGCTCCCACATCGGGTGCACCTCGATACCGAATCCCTTCTCCCTCCGGACCAGAGCGACGCGCCGAACCAACTGCTTCAGCATCCCGTTGCGCTCGGCCTCGTTCAGGAGCCCCCACTCCTCCACCAGCCCCATGATCACCGGCCAGTAGTCAGACTGCCGCGGCGCCGGTTCCACGGCCGAGAGCCGCTCCAGGGCGGCTGTCGTCGTCGCCTGCTGGTACCGGATCCGGGCGACGGCGTCCTCGTACTCCCCCGGGCCGTAGTCGTCCGGGTTCATGGCTCGGTCCGCGCGCAGGGTCGCCAAAGCCTTCCTCTGTTTTGCCGCCTCCGCGTCCAGCCATGCGCGCTCCCGCGCCGCAGCCGCTCGCCGGTCGACCGCGGGATCCCGTGGACGGGCGTTGCTCGGTGAGGCGCCGATGGCCTGAACCTGTTCGGCGAGCCACGCAAGCAGGCGCTCCTCCACTGCGACGCGGGCGGCGTAGACGCCGTCGCAGCCGTGCTTGCCGGTGACGCTGCGGCGTCCGCACATGTAGTTGTGGCCCTTGATCGACGTGGGCCGGCCATCGATCACGCGGATCGAACTCTGTACAGGCGTCGTGCCATGGCACCCGGCGCAGCGCACGAGTCCGGTGAGCGGGTACAGGGCTCTCGGAGACCGGGGCGGGGTCTTCTTCGCCTCCTGGCGGCGGTCCCGGTACTGCTGCCACAGATCGAGATCGACAAGCTCTTCCTGGGCGCCGGGGATGAACAGGGTGTTCTGACAGTTGCCCCTGACGTTCTGCGGGCATCGGCACTTCGGATCATGCACGCGCTGCAGCCCGGCACAGAACCCGGAGTCCATGTAGCGGATGAGAGTCTGCGCGGTCCATAAGCCGCCACGGGTAGTGCGCCAGCCATTGGCGTTGAGGTCGCCGAGAAGGGCGTAGAACGGCGCACCGCCGATGTACTGCCGGTACCGGTCCGCCATGACGGGTCCGGACTGTTCGTCGGCTACGTACTTCTCTTCCTGGAGGCTCCACCCACCCTTGCCGTCGGGGACGCGACGGGGGTGCCAGACGTAGCCGAAGCGGGGTCGCCCACTGGCGGGGAGGTGGAGCTTGTTGCGTCGGTGATCGTGCGTGTCGCGCCACTGCTCGCTGCGAACGTCGGATTCGTAGGCGGCGAACTCGAACAGGATGCCGCGTTGGAGGCGACCGGTCGCGGTGCGGGCGTCGGCTTCCTCTGTGGCGGATTCCAGCTCGCCTCCAGCGTCGGTCAGACGCTTGAGATTGATGGCGATGCCGTCGCGGGAGCGGCCGAAGCGGGAGTACTTCCAGACGACGATGCCGCGGGCTTCGCCCGCTTCCACCTGCTCGATGCACTTCATGATCTTCCGCCTGAAGTGGCGGCCCGAGACGTCGAGGTCCTCGATCCACTCGACGATGCGACGCCCGGTTCGCTCCGCCCATGCCTCGATGGCCGCGCGCTGCAGCTCAGGGCTGATCCTCTCCTCCTTCCAGGTGGAGACTCTGATGTACGCAAGCCAGGGCTCCCCGGGGGCGCCGCCTCGCTGGGACGGCTGGATACGCTCGGGCACGGACCTGCTCATTGATCGCTCCGTGGTGGGTCTGGCCCCGGCCAAACAGAGCCGCTCGCTCCGGTCGGGACCTTGTCATTGCCCCAAGCTATCGACTTCGTTGCCATACGGCAATGAAGTAAGGAAGGACGGCACCCGTGACCGAGCCCGAAAGAGGGCCGGAGATGTTGTCGTTCCGCGAGCTCGCGCGCCGCCTGGTCGCCGACGGGATCGTCGAGGGGATCACCCACCAGCGAGTATCCAAGCTGGCTCAGGACGACCCGGATTTTCCGCCGGTGACGCAGATCGGCCGATCAAAGGCGGTGGACTACCGTGCGGCCCGCCCCTACTTCGCCACACGGAAGAGCCGACAGGGGCAGCGCACCGATCTGAAGCAGAGGCCTGGGCAGTGACGACGCATACCTGTACGATGTCTCGCATGAATATTCGCTCGACCCCCTACGACCATCCTGACGCCGTCAAACTCAACGACGCCGTCCAGCTGGAGTACGTCGCCCGCTACGGCGACGAGGGCGATGCCACACCGATGGACGCCGGGATGTTCGTACCGCCGCTCGGTCTCTACCTCCTCGCCTACGACTCCGAGGACCGCCCCGTCGCGACCGGCGGCTGGCGCACCCAGGACGAGAACGACGAGGGCTACTCGGACGGCGACGCCGAGCTCAAGCGGATGTACGTGATCCCCGAGGCGCGCGGCCTGGGTCTGGCCCGCCGCATCCTGGCGGCCCTCGAGGCGGACGCGCGCGCGGCGGGTCGGACCCGCATGGTCCTGGAGACCGGCACGGCGCAGCCGGAGGCCATCGCGCTGTACACCAGCAGCGGCTACGAGTCATGCGCGAAGTTCGGCCACTACCGGGAGTACGAGAACAGCCGCTGCTTCGCGAAGTCCCTGGTCGCGAGCGACGAGGGCTGACGCCTCCGAGCCGTTCTGCTGACGCGCCCCTGACAATCCGTCTCAGTATCTGGCACCCTTCCTCACGCACGTCGATCCGCACCGTTCTCATCCCCCACCTGCCTCGGCAGAAGGAGACATGCGTGAGACGCCATCGCACAGTCGCTGCTGTCCTGTTGTCGGTCGGAGCGCTGCTGACCGGAGCCCTGACCGCCACCTCGGCGCAAGCGGCGGAGAAGCCCGCCTTCTGGACCGCCGAGCGGATGCGCTCGGCGACCCCGTTGGACCTCGAGGTCGCCCCCGGAGCGCTCAAGACCCTCGAGCAGGTCGCCCGCTCGTCCGCCCCGACGACGATCGCCCCGACCTCCGTCGCCCCGACGGCCTTCCCGCAGCCGGGCGGCCCCTGGACGGGCGGCGGCGCGGTCGTGAAGACCTCGGGCCGGGTCTTCTTCACCTTCCAGGGCCGTACGGCCTCCTGTTCCGGCAACGCGGTCACCAGCCAGAACCAGAGCACGGTCATCACGGCCGGCCACTGCGTGAAGTACCAGGGCAGCTGGCACACGAACTGGGTGTTCGTCCCGGCCTACGACAACGGCAGCGCCCCGTACGGCCAGTGGGCGGCGACGAAGACGCTGACGACCCCTCAGTGGGAGGCGAGCGAGGACATCAACTACGACGTCGGCGCTGCGGTCGTGGCCCCGCTGAACGGCCAGAAGCTGACGTCGGTAACCGGCGCCCAGGGCATCCAGTTCAACGGCGGTTACAACAAGCCGATGTACGCCTTCGGCTTCCCGGCCGCCTCCCCGTACGACGGCTCGAAGCTGATCCACTGCGCGGGGAACTCCTCGAAGGACTTCCTCTTCTCCCAGGACCACAGCCTCGGCTGCAACATGACGGGCGGCTCCAGCGGCGGCCCCTGGTTCTCCGGCTTCAGCGAGGCCACGGGCACGGGCCTCCAGGTCTCGGTGAACAGCTTCGGCTACACCTTCCTGCCCAACCGCATGTTCGGCCCGTACTTCGGCAACGACGCGAAGGCCCTGTACGACCGGGCGCAGGCGTCCTGACTCCTCTCCCACACCCCTGCCGCGGCCCCCGGCGCACTCCTCCGCCTGTCTCTTATACACATC
>NZ_JBHTTQ010000114.1:16966-23364 GCF_042794475.1 Streptomyces sp. NPDC056527 | reverse complement strand
GCACACCACCGCCCGCACCGGCCGCGGTGCGTTTCTACGCCGGAACCTTCTCCGACGCCTCGGTCCGGGCCGGCAGCGTCTCCGGGAGCAGCGCGAAGCACCCCAGGCTCACCAGCGCCACCACCGTCAGATACGCCGCGACACCCCAGGGCGGCCCCGAACCCCCGGCCAGGGTCGTCGCCAGGATCGGGGTCAGGGCCCCGCCCAGCACGCCCGCCAGGTTGTAGCCGACCGCCGCGCCCGTGCACCGCACCCTCGGCTCGTAGAGCTCGGGGAGGTAGGCGGCGACCACCGCGAACATCGTGATGAAGGCGAGCAGAGCGCCCAGGAAGCCGAGGAACATCAGCACCGGCCGTCCCGTGTGCAGCAGAGCGACCATCGGGAACATCCACAGCGCGGATGCCGCGCATCCGGCCAGGCAGAGCGGTCGCCGGCCGTACCGGTCGCCCAGCATCGCCGCCAGCGGTGTCGTGGCCCCCTTGATCGCCACCGCCGCCATGATGCAGATCAGCATGGTCGTGCGGGCGACCCCCAGGCGTTCGGTGCCGTAGGAGAGGGCCCAGGTGGAGACCGTGTAGAACACCGCATAGCCGACGGCGAGCGCCCCGGCGGTGAGCAGGACCAGCCGCCAGTGGTCGCGCACCACCTCGGCGAGCGGGGCGTTCGCCCGCTGCCCGGTCGCGCTGAGCTCCTGGAACTGCGGAGTCTCCGCGAGCGAGGAACGCAGCAGGAGCCCGCCGACGGCCAGCAGCCCGGCCGCCCAGAACGGCACGCGCCAGCCCCACTCGCGGAACTGGGCGTCGGTCAGCGTGGCGGAGAGCGCCAGCATCACGCCGTTCGCGAGCAGGAAGCCCACCGACGGCCCGATCTGCGGGAAGCTCGCCCACAGCGCCCGGCGCCGCTCCGGCGCATGCTCGGCCGTGAGCAGGACGGCCCCGCCCCACTCGCCACCCAGGCCGAGCCCCTGCAGGAAGCGCAGCACGAGCAGCAGGACGGGGGCGGTGATGCCGATGCTCGCGTACGTCGGGACGAGGCCGACCGCGACCGTGGCACAGCCCGTGAGCACCAGGGAGGCGAACATGACGGGGCGACGCCCGTACCGGTCGCCGACGTGCCCGAAGAGCGCCGAGCCGAGCGGGCGCGAGATGAACCCGACGGCGAAGGTGCCGAAGGCGGCCAGCGTTCCGGCGACGGGGGAGAAGGTCGGAAAGAACAGCGGCCCGAGGACGAGCGCGGCGGCGGTTCCGTAGACGAAGAAGTCGAAGAACTCGATGGCCGTCCCGACGAGCGACGCGGCGGCGAGCCGTCCCATCGAGGGGGCGGCGGGGGAATCCGGCGGAGCCGTGGAGTCCGAGGGGCCTCGGGGGGCCGGGGGGCCCGGAGAGTCCCGGGCCGCCGAGCAGTCGGGCGGTGCCGCGGTGCCGTCTGGTGATACGGCGGCCGGAGGGTCGGCGGGTGTCGAGGTTGCCGAGGTGTCCGGGGACGCCACGGCGTTCGTGTGGGCCGTGGCATCCGAGGTCCTGGCCGGACGCGGAGAGTGACTGGGGCGCATGTCGCGCCAACTACCCGGCGTCCGCCGGAGTTACGGGGGCGTGCGGAAGCGCGCGGTCGAGTGCCGTGCGCCTCCGCCGGTCAGGGCCGTGTGCCCCCGCCGGTCAGGGCTGTGCGGGGAGCGTCACCAGCCGCGTGCGTGCCACGTCGGGAGCTGCGGGCGCTCGTCACCGAGCGTGGTGTCCTTGCCGTGCCCGGGATAGATCCAGCTCTCGTCCGGAAGGACCGCGAAGAGCTTGGTCTCCACGTCGTCGATCAGACTCGCGAAGGCCTTCGGGTCCTTCCAGGTGTTGCCCACCCCGCCGGGGAAGAGGCAGTCGCCGGTGAAGACGTGCGGATGGCCGTGCGGGTCGTCGTAGATCAACGCGATCGAGCCCGGCGTGTGTCCGACCAGCCGGCGCGCGGTCATCTCGACCCGGCCGACCTTGATCGTGTCGCCGTCCTGCACCGGCACGTCGGTCGGCACGGGGATGCCCTCGGCGTCGTACGCCCCGGCGTACGTCCGCGCCCCGGTCGCGGCGACCACCTCGGCGAGCGCCTGCCAGTGGTCGCCGTGCTGATGGGTGGTGACGACGGACGCGATGCCGTCGTCACCGATCAGCGTGAGGAGCGTGTCGGCATCGTTGGCCGCGTCGATCAGCAGCTGCTCGCCGGTCGCCCGGCAGCGCAGCAGATACGCGTTGTTGTCCATCGGACCGACCGCGACCTTGGAGATCATCAGGTCCGTCAGTTCGTGCACATCGGCCGGTCCGCCGACCTTCACCGCTCCGCTGTACGTCATGGGCTCAGCCTATCTCCGGCCACCCGCAGGTGGAGGCCCAACAGCCGGGACTACAACGGCGGGAGCTCCGGGAGGTGGCCGCCCGTGAGGACGGCGAGGTGGGCGCCCTTGTCGCCGCGGCCGGACAGCCAGCCGAGGAGTTCGGCACCCGTGCCCCCGAGGACGACGGGGTCGCCCTTGTCGCCGCCGGTCCGCCAGCTCGGACTGTCGTCGTCGTACCCGAGGCGGAGCGTCACCGGCGGGACCTCGGCCCGTCCCGACCAGCGGTCGGCGAGGAAGTCGATCTCCCGCAGGACGAACTCGTCCGGCAGGTCCGCCAGCTCGTAGCCGACACCCAGGTCGACATGGTGCAGGGCCACCTCGACCCAGCGGCGGAAGGGGATGCGGGCCGCCCGGTCCGTGACGCCGTTGCGCAGCTCCACGGTCCGCTCCCAGTCGGCGGGCTCGGCGCCCACGGCCTGGAAGCGTTCACCGCTCTCACGCACGTCGGCGAGCTGGACGTCGAGCGGGCGCGGGGCGTCGCGCTCGATGTCGGCGTCACGGGTCGCGGCGTCCGCGTACATGGGCCGGCCCTGGAGAACGTTCACCAGGGCGTCCGCGTTGCGGGCGATGTGGGCCAGAACATGGCCACGGGTCCAGCCGGGAAGCCGTGACGGCTCGGCCAGCGCCGCGTTGTCCAGGGAGGCGGCTGCGTCGAGGAGTCGCTCGGTCGCTTCGCGTACAGAGGCCAGGTCACGCACATGGTCGATCATGGCGCCGACCCTAGCGCCGCCACTCGTTCGGGTGAAGCGGTGAGAGCGAGGCCGGAAATCGAATGTGCGTGCTATAGGCTCGACGGAAGCATCCGGCATCCTTGGTTGTTGGGTACTCAGGCACATCCAGGCAAATCTGCGACCCGCACTCCCTGTGCCTCCGCTCTCTCAAGAAAGGTGCGGACCGGCGTGGCCGACCGTCTCATCGTTCGTGGCGCTCGCGAGCACAACCTCAAGAACGTCTCGCTCGACCTCCCGCGTGACTCCCTCATCGTCTTCACCGGGCTGTCCGGGTCGGGCAAGTCCTCCCTCGCGTTCGACACGATCTTCGCCGAGGGACAGCGCCGGTACGTCGAATCGCTCTCGTCGTACGCCCGGCAGTTCCTCGGCCAGATGGACAAGCCGGACGTCGACTTCATCGAGGGTCTCTCGCCCGCCGTCTCCATCGACCAGAAGTCGACCTCGCGCAACCCGCGCTCGACGGTCGGCACGATCACCGAGGTCTACGACTACCTCCGCCTGCTCTTCGCGCGCATCGGCAAGCCGCACTGTCCCGAGTGCCGCCGGCCCATCTCCCGCCAGTCGCCGCAGGCCATCGTCGACAAGGTCCTGGAGCTTCCCGAGGGAAGCCGCTTCCAGGTCCTCTCGCCGCTGGTGCGCGAGCGCAAGGGCGAGTTCGTCGATCTCTTCGCCGACCTCCAGACCAAGGGCTACAGCCGGGCGCGGGTGGACGGACAGACCATCCAGCTCAGCGAACCGCCGACCCTGAAGAAGCAGGAGAAGCACACGATCGAGGTGGTCGTCGACCGCCTCACCGTGAAGGACAGCGCCAAGCGCCGGCTCACCGACTCCGTCGAGACGGCCCTCGGGCTCTCCGGCGGCATGGTCGTGCTCGACTTCGTCGACCTCGCCGAGGACGACCCCGAGCGCGAGCGGATGTACTCGGAGCACCTCTACTGCCCGTACGACGACCTCTCCTTCGAGGAGCTGGAGCCCCGCTCCTTCTCCTTCAACTCGCCCTTCGGCGCCTGCCCGGACTGCACCGGCATCGGCACCCGCATGGAGGTCGACCCCGAGCTGATCGTCCCCGACGAGGACAAGTCCCTCGACGAGGGCGCGATCCACCCCTGGTCGCACGGCCACACCAAGGAGTACTTCGGCCGGCTCATCGGCGGACTCTCCCAGGCGCTCGGCTTCCGCACGGACATGCCGTACGCCGGCCTCCCGGCGCGGGCCAAGAAGGCCCTGATGCACGGCCACAAGACCCAGGTCGAGGTCCGCTACCGCAACCGGTACGGACGCGAGCGGGCGTACACCACCCCGGCCTTCGAAGGCGCCGTCTCCTTCGTCAAGCGGCGGCACAGCGAGGCCGAGAGCGACTCCAGCCGTGAGCGCTTCGAGGGGTACATGCGCGAGGTGCCCTGCCCCACCTGTGAGGGCACCCGCCTGAAGCCGATCGTCCTCGCCGTCACGGTCATGGAGCGGTCCATCGCCGAGGTCGCGGCGATGTCGATCAGCGAGTGCGCCGAGTTCCTCGGCCGCCTGAAGCTCAACGCCCGCGACAAGAAGATCGCCGAGCGGGTCCTGAAGGAGGTCAACGAGCGGCTGCGGTTCCTCGTCGACGTCGGCCTCGACTACCTCTCGCTCAACCGCGCCGCCGGTACGCTCTCCGGCGGTGAGGCCCAGCGCATCCGGCTCGCCACGCAGATCGGCTCCGGCCTGGTCGGCGTGCTGTACGTCCTCGACGAGCCGTCCATCGGCCTCCACCAGCGCGACAACCACCGTCTCATCGAGACGCTGGTCCGGCTGCGGGACATGGGCAACACGCTCATCGTCGTCGAGCACGACGAGGACACCATCAAGGTCGCCGACTGGGTCGTCGACATCGGCCCGGGCGCCGGTGAGCACGGCGGCAAGGTCGTCCACTCCGGCCCCTTGAAGGAGCTGCTCTCCAACAAGGAGTCGATCACCGGGCAGTACCTCTCGGGCCGCAAGGCCATCGGGATGCCGGAGATCCGCCGCCCCGTGGACCCCACGCGCCGGCTCACGGTGCACGGCGCCAGGGAGAACAACCTCCGGGACATCGACGTCTCCTTCCCGCTGGGTGTGCTCACCGCCGTCACAGGTGTCTCCGGCTCGGGCAAGTCGACGCTGGTCAACGACATCCTCTACACCCACCTGGCGCGTGAGCTGAACGGCGCCAAGTCGGTGCCCGGGCGGCACACGCGCGTGGACGGCGACGACCTCGTCGACAAGGTCGTGCACGTCGACCAGTCGCCGATCGGGCGCACCCCGCGGTCGAACCCGGCGACGTACACGGGAGTCTTCGACCATGTCCGCCGGCTCTTCGCCGAGACGATGGAGGCGAAGGTCCGCGGCTATCTGCCGGGCCGGTTCTCCTTCAACGTCAAGGGCGGCCGCTGCGAGAACTGCTCCGGCGACGGCACGATCAAGATCGAGATGAACTTCCTCCCGGACGTGTACGTCCCGTGCGAGGTCTGCCACGGTGCCCGGTACAACCGGGAGACCCTGGAGGTCCACTACAAGGGCAAGTCCATCGCCGAGGTCCTGGACATGCCGATCGAGGAGGCCCTGGACTTCTTCGAGGCCGTCCCGACGATCGCGCGCCATCTGCGCACACTCAACGAGGTCGGACTCGGATACGTCCGGCTCGGCCAGTCCGCGCCGACGCTCTCCGGCGGTGAGGCGCAGCGCGTGAAGCTCGCCTCCGAGCTCCAGAAGCGGTCGACGGGCCGCACGGTGTACGTCCTGGACGAGCCGACCACCGGTCTGCACTTCGAGGACATCTCGAAGCTGATCACGGTCCTCTCGGGTCTGGTCGACAAGGGCAACTCGGTGATCGTCATCGAGCACAACCTCGATGTCATCAAGACCGCGGACTGGGTCATCGACATGGGCCCGGAGGGCGGCAGCGGTGGCGGTCTGGTGATCGCCGAGGGCACGCCGGAGGAGGTCGCGTCGGTCCCGACGAGCCACACCGGCAAGTTCCTCCGCGAGATCCTCGGCGCGGACCGGATCAGCGACGCGACGGTGCCCGCGGCGCGGAAGGCGTCGGGCTCCGCGAAGAAGGCACCTGCCAAGAAGGCCGTCGCGAAGAAGACCGCCGCGACGAAGGCCGCGCCCGCCAAGAAGACGGCGGCGCGGGCCCGCAAGGCGTGACGGCGGGGGTGGGGGGGGCGCGGGCCCCCAGGGCACCCCCGCCCCCCGGGGCGGGCCCCCCCCCCCCCCCCCCGGCCCCCCCCCCCCCCCCCCCCCCCCCCCCCCCCGGACGGCCCCCCGGGCCCCCCCCCCCA